>NZ_JBMPPJ010000037.1:0-32510 GCF_049339865.1 Undibacterium sp. TC9W
AGAAATGGACCATGCCTATACAACACTGGCGACAGGCATTGAATCGCTTTGATATAGAATTTGGGGAGCGCATCAACGCTCACCAATAGTTCCGGGAGAACTTACACAGATTTTTTTACAGGCTCCGGCGCTGCGCTGGATTAAACTTTCTAAGCCTTCTCAGTCTTATTAAGCTCACGCATACTGGCAATGCCTTCTTCTGACAACCAAACCAGGGTATTCATATACGTCTCGATACGATCGACCAACTCTGCTCTTGGGCCATTTTTCCATTCGCTGGACCCATAGAAGGCATCTTGTTCAGCTTCCAGAGCTGCGCGGCTGGCATAAGAACGTATCATGTAATAAGTCGCTTCTTCATGATCGGAATGTCCGTAGGCGACTACATCCATATTCCAGCTTTTCAGCATGGGTACAGCAAGGGTATGCACAGCCTGATGGAAGGCCTCGGCGATACCGGGCTTGAGACGATAAGTGCGGATTTCGACTAAACGGGTCATGGTTTTGCCTGTCAGGGTCCAGTTGAGAACATTCATGCTAGCACAAGCTGCTGGCATTCACTTATCATCAGGCAAGCGCACTGACATGGGCGAGACAAGCTTAGTGATGACGCCTATGTCTTCTGCTTATCTTTGCCTTGATTTCTTCTTTGTACCCAAGTAATTTGCCTATATTCAAGGCGTCAGTCCAGCGTGCAGAACCAGCCCGTGCATTCAACAAGATCATGGTGGCTTTTTTGCCTGCCAATTTGACTCGCATGATGAGACAGGCACCGGCTTCATTGGTGAAGCCGGTTTTTGATAACAGGATGTCCCAGCCTTTTTTACCGATCAGGCGGTTGGTGTTGTGGAATTCACGGCTGAGCCCATTCTTGAGTGTGACGCTGTCTTCACTGTCGGTCGTGATGTCAGTAATTTCTGGATAGCGTGATGCAGCCTGCGCCATCTTCACCAGGTCAGCGGCTGTCGAAGTATTTTCTGGTGACAAGCCAGTCGCTTCGCGAATGACGGTGTGCCCCATACCCAAGGCAATCAATTTGGATTTAACGGCGACCATAAAGGCACCCTGACCACCAGGATAAGTGCGGGACAGAGCAGCCGCAGCACGGTTATCAGAAGACATCAGTGCCAGTTGCAAGGCTTCCCGGCGCGTCAGGCTTGAACCTATAGGAACATGGGAGCGGCTATGCTTGAGCTGGTCTTTATCCTCTTCTTCTATGGAGATTTTCTCATCCATATTGGCTTTGCTGTCGAGCAGTACCATGGCTGTCATGGGCTTGGTCAGCGAGGCAATTGGCACGACCACATCGGCATTTTTTTCTAGCAGCACCTGGCCATTACGCTCATCAACAACGATGGCATTTTGGGCACTCAATTGCATGGCAGACAGACTGCCACAGTACAACATCAGGACAACTAACAACTTGGGCTTCAACATCTGGGCACATCGATTCTGTCACGGGATTAAAAATAAGGCTGACGCAAAACTGCTAAGACAAAAGACTAAGCTAAGCATAACAATTTTGCGTCAACATTATAGAGAAAAACCAGCTTGCATACAGGCGGCAAATTTTGCTCGTTGCATGCAAACCGGTTTTTTCACAACTGAAAATTACTTGCCAGAGTAGATAATATCTGCACGGCGGTTTTCTGCCCACGCAGCTTCATCGCTACCTGTGGCTTTTGGTTTTTCTTTACCCAGAGAGACTGCTTCCATTTGCGCTTCAGGCACGCCCAGCAGGGACAGGGATTTACGCACAGCTTCGGCACGTTTCTGTCCCAGTGCCAGATTGTATTCGCGGCCACCGCGTTCGTCGGTATTACCCTGAATCAGGATTTTCTTGCCATTATTGGCACTCAGGTATTTGGAGTGAGCGTTAACCGTGCCACTGTATTCAGTTTTGACGACATATTGGTCGAAATCAAAATAGACGCTGCGCTTTGCCAATGGGCTGTTTGGATCATTCAACGGATCTATTTCAGTTTTTACTGCCGCGACACTACGGGTATCAGTAACCGGAGGCTTAGTCGTTGTTGCAGGTTGTTGCGTTGGTTGCTCAGCCACTTTTACTGGCGAACTGCAAGCTGCCAATAAAACTACTACAGCTACCAACCCGGCAGCGCTTTTGATTGTGTTGATTGCACGCATGTAAATACCCTCTAAATTTTTTAATTGGTCGATTCAGACCTGGCGCATAAACGAGACGCTACCAGGTAGTATGAAGCAACGCCATCTTGCCTCAGGAAACTTAGGCGAATCTTAAAAAACCGCATTGCCAGCAATCAAACACAGAATTTTGTCAAAAATGTGAGTGTTTTTCAGCCAGGCAGGGTATGCGTAGCAGGAAACAGGATAATTACTTCCAGCCCGCCCAGGGCGGCATCCGCCAGGCTGATCGTGGCATGATGGCGGTCAGCAATCGCCTTGGCGATGGCCAGACCGAGGCCGCTGCCGCTTTTATTCGTCCCCGCTACGCGATAAAAGCGGTCAAATATACGTTCACGTTCTTCTGGCGCGATGCCATCGCCAGTGTCCTGTATACCAAGCCGCACACCATCTTTGTTGCGGCTGAGACTGATTTGCACCCTGCCCTCATCCTGTATATAGCGCACGGCATTATCGAGCAGGTTGCGTATCATGATGCGCAGACTTTCACTATCACCTTGCAGTTCAAGCAACTCAGGCATTTCTGCATTGATGGCGATTTTCCTGGATTGCGCAAAGGGCATGACATCGCTGACTGCCTGTTCTATAGAGCTATTCAGCGCAATGTTTTGGAAACTCAGGCTGGCTTGTGAAGTCGGGTCTTGCCTGGCCAGCGCCAGTAATTGTTCTACCAGACGTGAAGCTCTATCGACACCACCTAGCAAGCGATTGATGGCTTGCTCATGACTGTTTTCATCCTTGACCCTGCCGAGGTTTTGCACCTGCAAGCGCAAGGCGGTGATGGGCGACCTGAGCTCATGCGCGGCATCTGCAACAAAGCGCTGTTGCGACTGTATCGCCAGGCCCATGCGGCTCAGCAGCGAATTCAATTCCGTCACCAGCAGGGAAACTTCTTTCGGCACGCCGTCTGACGACACCGGATCAGTCGAATTGGCATTGCGGTTGGCCAGTTCACTCCCTATGCGATTAAGAGGTGCCAGCACAGAGTTGATTCCCCACCAGACTGCGCAAAACAAGAGCAGGGACACGGGTATCACCGGCCACAAGGTACTCAGTGCAAAAGATATTGCCCTGTCCCTGCGCGAACCCATTTTTTGCGCGACCTGGATGACGCGCTTGTTTTCTTCGGCGGCATACACGCGCCAGTCGCCGTTTTCCAGCGTCACTGTTGAATAGCCTAGCGCAGCTTGCTTGGGCAGGCTGCGGTGCTGGCGTGACTGGTAAACCCTGGCACCATCTTCTGACCAGACCTGTACGACAAAATCAAAATCATCAATCTCAGTACCTGGCAAATTATGCCAATCAACCTGATCAAAATCACCGTCCTGCAAGGCCAGTGCCATTTGCTGCATGTGGTAATCAAACAGTTTGTTGGCTTCACCAATGGCCGCATGCAGCGAACTGGCAAACTGCAGGGCTGCGGCGGCCAGAATGGCGATGCCAAACAAGAGCATCATTTGCAGGCGCAAAGACTTCATGCGCTTTTCTCGACCATATAGCCGACGCCACGCACATTGACGATGAATTTTTGCCCCAGCTTTTTTCGCAGGCCGTGGATATACACTTCGACCGCATTGCTTTCTATCTCTGAAGTGGCGCCGAATAGCTGATCCTCCAGACGGCTGCGCGACAGTATGGCACCAGGCCGTGCTACCAGAGCATCAAGTATCGTCCATTCACGCGAAGATAGTATGACTTGTTCTGCACCACTAAATACTTGCCGCGTGGTGGTATTGACAACCACATCGCCGCACACATAAGAAGTATCAGTGCGGCCATGTGAGCGCCTTACCAGAGCGTGCATGCGGGCGATCAATTCATCCAGATCAAAAGGTTTGACCAGGTAATCGTCCGCACCTGCATGCAGGCCGCGCACACGGTCGGGCACGGCGTCGCGCGCGGTCATGACCAGCACGGGCAAGGTATCACCGCGCTTGCGCAAGGCTTTTAAAATGTCCATGCCGTCGCGCTGTGGCAGGCTCAGGTCCAGCAATAACACATCATAGCTATGGAATTGCAGGGCAGCCTCAGCGGCTTCACCATTGCTGAGCCAATCGACCAGATTGGCTTCACTTTCCAGCGCAATCTGTATGTTTTCACCTATCATGGGGTCGTCTTCGACGAGCAGGACTTTCATGTTTTGTATGTGCTTGATGTGTGAAAGGACGATTGAAAGAATAAGAGCAGCGTGATTGTACGCCATGGCCGGATTCAAAAGATATGCTGCAAATCACTTGACAGGTGCCGTCATTTAATCTTTAATTTCTGTAACAACAGAAATTAAAGAAATAAAGGAAAATTAATGCCACAAAAACAATTTTCATTACGCAAATGGCTGATACGCTGGCTGTATGCCACAGCTTTCACTCATTTGCTGATCGGCATTTTGTTGCCCTGGATCAGTGCCACAGGTCTGGTGGAGGTCTATCACCAGCTCATAGAAAGCCATTTCTGGCCACAGGCTGCACCAGATGCAGCGCGCAATATGCAAGTCTGGTGGATGAGTCTGTTTGGCGCTACCGTGCAAACTGTGGGCTTGTGGATGGGCGCGCTGATTTATCTGGGCAACCAGCACCGCAGCCGCTTTGCCTGGTTGTGGCTGATGATAGGCATACTGGTATGGGCTCCGCAGGATATGTTGATTTCCATGCAGGCGAATATGCTAATTAATGTTTGGATAGATGCATTCGCGGTGCTAAGCATGATCCCCCCCTTGTTCATCTTATGGAAAATGGACTCAAAGAATACTGAAAATACAGAAAGAAGTGCATGAATCCAGATAGCAAACCCATCCCATCAGAAGGAGAATTGTTCAGGAAAATCCTGGGCAAGGAATGGCTGAAACTGCACCCGGATATCCAGGCCAGGTTTGCCAAGAATCCTGAACCGGACAAGCCACTGTACTACACTGGCCAGCTCAGTGAACTGAGCTGTTCAAGAATAGGCAAACTCCTGGGTCACCTGACCAAACCAATGATAGCCGGGGCCTTGATTCCTTACACTGATCATGACTTCCCTGTCGATATCATGGTGTATTCCAAACCGGATTGTCCTTCCATTTTCAAGCAAAGGATATACCGTCTGCACAACAGGCCACCTATACAATTCACATCGTACATGCAGGAAAGTGAAAAGGGTGAAGTGCTCGAATATGTAGGCATGGGCTTAGGGATGAAACTGATCTTGCACGTGCATGAGGGTAATCTCTACTTCACCAGCGATGGTTACTTCTGGGATGTACTGGGCTACCGCATACCCATACCCGGTATTTTCACGCCTGGCAAAACTTATCTTTGCCATCGCAATGACAATCCTGAGCAATTCAATATACGCATAGAAATCAAACACGCCTTGTTTGGCCATACCTTTACCCAGGTCGGTGTTTTCAAGGAAATTCATCCTGAGGCAGCATCATGAACACCCATTTAATAGCCCTGCAATTAATGGCCGCACAAGGCTTGCTTGGCGCTTTCGATACCTTGTATCACCATGAATTGACCGAGGCCTTGCCACAGCGCGCCAGCGCCCGTAAAGAGTTAGGCATACATGCGACCCGCGCGCTCATCTACAGCTTACTGTTCATTGGTTTGTCAGCATGGGCCTGGCATGGTGCCTGGGCAATCGTGCTATTGCTGGTATTTGCTGTGGAGATTGTTTTGACCTTGTGGGACTTTGTGATTGAAGACCAGACCCGACTTTTGCCAGCAACTGAACGTGTGACCCACACAGTACTCGCAATTAATGGTGGTGCCTTTATCACCTTGTTGATCTTGAATACTCCTGAGTGGTTTGCTGCAAATACACAAATGCAATGGCAACCACAAGGCTGGCTCAGTGTATTCCTGGCCTTGTGTGGCGTGGGTGTTGGCGTATCTGGCATACGTGATGGGCTGGCTGCACTGCACCTCGGTAAAATCGCAATTAAAGAAAGGCAGGCAAGCATGATACATTTCAGCGACAAATCAGAGCAGGTTTTGGTCACCGGTGCCACAGGCTTTATCGGCACATTGCTGGTCAAAGCCTTACTGGCTGATGGACAGCAAGTGACGATACTCAGCCGCAACCCAAAACAGGCTAGCTGGAAGTTTGATGGCAAGGCCAGGGTCATCGCATCCATGGAGGAGTTACCAGCAAATCAGCGTGTAGATATCATCATCAACCTGGCAGGTGCACGCATCCTGGGCTGGCGCTGGTCAGAAAAACGCAAGGCAGAATTGCGCCATAGCCGCACTGGCCTGACAAAAGAAATTACAGCATGGATCAGTCGTGCAGAAAGCAAACCCAGGCTCTTGCTGGCAGCCTCAGCCATTGGTTATTACGGCATACAGGCCGAGGGCGACGACAGGGAATTGACTGAAAGCGCAGCGCCGCAAACCATCTTCATGTCAGAACTATGCCAGGAATGGGAACAAGCTAACCAAGCTGCCAACACTTACGGTGTCAAAGTCGTCAGGATGCGTTTTGGCGTCGTCCTTGGTCAGCAAGGTGCACTGGGCATGATGCTTCTGCCCATCAAGCTGGGCCTCGGTGGTGCCTTGGGTAGTGGCAAGCAATGGCAATCATGGATACATGTGCACGATGTATTACGCGGCATTGCCCACCTGTGGCAGCATGAAGCCAGCCTGCAACCGGACAGCGCTTATAATTTCACCGCACCTGAAGTAGTCACGCAAAAACAGTTCAGCACCATCGCCGCCCATGTATTGCATCGCCCCAGCTTCTTCCCTACCCCGGGCTGGCCTATGCGCCTGATGCTGGGTGAGCAAGCTGATTTATTACTGGAAGGCCAGCGTGTCGTGCCAGCAAAATTATTGGAAGACGGTTTTGTTTTTGATTATCCAGATTTGCGTAGTGCACTGATAAACCTGGTCTAAGCAGGCTGACTAAGATGCAAAATGAGATGCAAAATAAGATGCAAAGATGCCTATGCCGCGCAGAAAACAACTCAAATCGATAGCAGCGGGAATTGCGGATAGCTTTAACAGCCGCAATAATGATCTTGAAGGCTATTGGGCGATAGGCAAGCTTTGCCGCTTTGCGCATGAACGTTCTATTACTTTGCTTACGCTGGATTTACTCAATATCATCTGCACACCGCAAAGCGAAGAGTTCAATGCTGTCATGCATGACTATAAGGTGAAGTTGCGTGCAATCATGAACAAGCAAGGTATTACAGAAGACTGGCTGAAGGCTGCAACAATAGAGATTGATTTTCAGCCTGAGTATGAAGCACATTTGCACTACTTTCGTTCTGCACTGGGCGACTACTATACTGTCTCAGCAAAATTGATGACGGACCTGGGGAAAATATACAGCCTCAGAACTCGAGGTAATTGCAACCCTCATGATCCGTTAAGGGAAACACGACGAAGCGTTTAGCTTTCATACACAATATCCTCACTTGAAATTTGAAATTCAGTCGCAATCTGGTTCTGTAAACTCAAGGAGCAAGTCATGTTTTTTCTGCGTCATCCCCAGCCTGTAAGGCCAAGAAAAGCCGTGCCAGAACTACAAGTCAGCCGCCAGACCCAGGTTGCCGACACCAGGACTATTGTTGTTGAACATAGCGCGAAAGATTTGCAGACTTTGCAAACTCAGCTCACGGACCATGTAGCTGGCAAGAAGAAATAAAATGAAAAAACTGCGGCCTTTCTGGAGGGAAGCAGAAAGCCGCAGAAACGCGCAAAAACTTGTTCAATCAAAATAGATCAAGCCAGCTCAGGTAGCAGCCCTCTTCTTCGCTTCTTCCTCATACAGTTCTTTTTTGGACAACTTTCCTACCGGCGTCTTAGGCAACTCGGCACGAATATCCATGGCTTGCGGCATTTCATGCTTGCCCAGTCTGTCTTTGAGGAAGTCTCTCAACTCATCAAAGCTGAAAGCCACCTGACCTGTCTTGAGTTTGATAAAGGCTTTGGCAGATTGCCCACGATATGCATCGGGGATGCCAATGACGCTAACTTCGGCTACGGCAGGGTGTTCATAAATCGCCTCTTCGATATTGCGCGGATAGACGTTGTAGCCACCCGACAAAATCATGTCCTTGGTACGATCGACGATATACACAAAACCATCGACATCCATATAACCAACGTCACCGGTACGGAAGTAACCGTCAGCAGTAAATGCATCACGGGTCGCCTCTGGTTTGTTCCAGTAGCCTTTCATGATATTCGCTCCGGCTACACAGATTTCGCCGCGCTCTCCCAAAGCCACTTCCTGGCGAGGGTCATCAATGCTGGCAAATTTAAAGCGTATGCCTGGCGTCGGCAAACCGCAGGACCCCGCCTTGCGTACACCACCCAAGGGAGTGAAAGTACCTGTAGGCGAAGTCTCGGTCATGCCCCATCCTTCGAGCAGGGTGCAGCCTGTCAATGCCTGGAATTGTTGCAGCACTTCTGTTGGCAAAGGCGCGCCACCGGAGTTGCAGAACTTTAAAGCACTGAGATCAAATTCCTTGATCTGCGGATGATTGATGATGGCGGTATACATCGTCGGCACACCGGGGAAGACCGTGATTTTTTTATTTGCCAGATCCTTCACCACGGCATCAGCATCAAAGCGGGTATGCAAAACTATCTCTGCACCCAGGCGTATGCCAAACAGCATATCCACCGTCAATGCATAGATGTGGAATAGTGGCAGCACGGCCAGCAGTTTTTCTTTACCCTCTTCCAGCACTCGTGGCTGGATATTGGTGGTTTCCATGATCTGGCTGCAAGCCGTGGTGAGGTTGCCATGCGTGAGCATTGCGCCCTTCGGCAAGCCAGTGGTGCCACCTGTATATTGCAAGGTAGCGATGGCTTCTTTCGGGTCTATCGCAGCGATGGGCGTGTAGTTACCGTCATTGTCCAGCAGTTTTGCGAACAGCAGGTGCTGGGCATCATCGGGAATTGCGCTAAGCTGGCTTGCCTTGTCCAGATTCGCCCTGACTGCATCCGGATAAGGCGTCATTTCCGGAATATTGCCGATGATGAGTTTTTGCAGGCGTGTATGTCCCAGCATCTTCGCCATTTGCGGGTACAGCATGACCATATCCAGTGTCACCAGCATATCGGTATGGCTGTCGGCAATTTTATGCTCCAGCACTTTCTCGGCATCCAGCGGTGAATAATTCACTACCGTGCCACCGGCCTGCAAGATCGCAAAAAAACTGATGACGTAATGCGGAGTGTTCGGCAAATACAGGCCCACATGTACGCCGGGCTTCACGCCCAGTTGCTGGAAACCTTTAGTGGCCTGGTTGACCAGTTTTTGTAATTCTGCATAGCTGGTTTTCTTGCCCATGAATTCCAGTGCGGGCAAGTCTGGCCATTTGGCGACGGCATCATGCAGTAATTGCGGCACGCTGCTGATGGGCAGGTCGGCGTCCCAGTGTACGCCTGCGGGGTAAGATTTGATCCAGGGTTGTAAGTCGCGCATTTTTGTCTCTCTTTATAAGAATAATTTGAAAATGTCAGCCAACTGGGAAGTTAACGTCGGAAAAGCCCTGCCTCAAAAAGAGGAAGAGCCAATCTGGAACTACCCGTAAATCGCACTTATGAAACTACAAGTAATTATTTTTTCTCCGTATATTTCTTTAACTCCATCTTGCCGATTTGATTCCTGTGAACTTCATCCGGGCCATCTGCCAGGCGCAGGGTGCGCGCCTGTGCATAAGAATATGCCAGACCAAAATCATCAGACACACCACCACCACCATGCGCCTGTATCGCCCAGTCGATGACCTGGCAAGCCATGGTTGGTGCGGCCACCTTGATCATGGCGATTTCTTTGGCGGCTGCCTTGTTACCTACCGTGTCCATCATCTGTGCGGCATTCAGGACCAGGAAGCGTGCCTGGTCGATCAGGATGCGGGCGTTGGCAATGCGTTCCAGCGTCACGCCCTGCTCTGCCACCCGTTTGCCAAAAGCCACACGTGTCAAAGAGCGCTTGCACATGTCTTCCAGTGCGCGTTCTGCCAGACCGATGAGACGCATGCAGTGATGGATGCGGCCAGGTCCCAAACGGCCCTGGGCAATCTCAAAACCACGACCTTCACCCAGCAAGATATTGGATGCCGGTACACGCACGTTTTCAAACAGCACTTCGCCATGACCATGCGGTGCATCGTCATAACCGAACACCGGCAAGGCGCGCAAAATGGTTACGCCCGGTGTATCACGCGGCACGATGATCATCGATTGCTGCTTGTGACGGTCAGCATTGTCAGGATCACTCTTGCCCATGAAGATAAACACTTTGCAGCGCGGATCGTTCGCCCCAGACGACCACCATTTGCGACCATTAATGACGTACTCGTCTCCATCACGCACAATAGATGATTCAATATTGGTGGCATCAGAAGAGGCAACTGCTGGTTCTGTCATGGCAAAGCAGGAACGGATTTCGCCGCGGAGCAAGGGCTTCAACCATTGTTCCTGATGTTCAGGCGTGCCATAACGGGCAAACACTTCCATATTGCCGGTATCAGGTGCCGAGCAATTGAATACTTCAGGCGCCCAGACGGCACGGCCCATGATTTCGCACAGTGGTGCATATTCCAGATTAGTCAGGCCTGCACCATGGCCAGATTCTGGCAGGAACAGGTTCCACAAACCGGCATCGCGTGCCTTGGCTTTCAATTGCTCAACGACCTTGGTTGGTATCCACGCATTGCCCGCCTTGCGGTTGGCAGCGATCTCACCAAAGAAAGTTTTTTCATTTGGATAGACGTGCTCATCCATGAAGGCGATCAAACGTGCCTGCAAATCTTTGACTTTGGGGCTGTATTGAAAATCCATTTTGTTTCCTTTTTCCTTGTTGGTCCAGATGGACATGGATATGTCCGCTTTACTTTCTTTGTAGTTCAATATTGCGCGCCGTCAGCAATGCCGTTGCGCATAAAACTTCTTCACCATTGCGTACAGAGAAAACCTCTGCGGCACTGACTGTCAACAACTTCCCGTTTGAAACCACACGCCCGCGTGCCCGCAATTTTTCACCATCAGCAGGAGCGACTATCTTTAAATTACTATCAATGCTGGCGTTGATCCAGCCTGCTGGTAACAGGGTGCCAGCAGCAGAGACGCCGGCAAAATCTGCGGCTGCAAAGATGGCTGTGGCCTGCATCTTCCCTGGTACGAAACTGAGTTCTTCGCGATAGGCAATGTCCAGTTCCACTTCACCCGGCGCTATCTTGACAAACTCTATGCCCAGCCATTGCGCCATGGGCATGGCCAGCACCAGACTCTTCAGTTGCGCTGCGTAATCTGGATTGCTAGCCACGTAAGCCGGTTTCATGATCGCGCCTTTCTCCTTACCGTACTAACTAACCAGATAGCCGCCATCAACATTGATGCAGGCACCAGTGGTATAGCTGGACGCATTCGATGCCAGGTACAAGACCGTGCCCGCCATTTCGTCAGGTTCGGCAATACGTTTCATGGGTATGCGGGTCAGCGCTTTTTCGAGAATGACGGGATTGTGGAACAGGGCCGAGGCAAACTTGGTATCGGTTGCGCCCGGCAGCAAGGCATTCACACGCACGCCCATAGGCGCACACTCCTGTGCGAAGGATTTGGTCATGGCGATGACTGCAGCCTTGGTGATGGAATAAATCCCTTGCATGGCACCTGGCACTACGCCATTGACCGAAGCCACATTGATGATGCTGCCACCCCCATGCTTTGCCATCAGTTTGGCACCAGCTGAGGACATGAAGAAATAGCCGCGTATATTGACATCAACCGTCTTCTGGAAGGCGCTGACATCGGTCTCGGTGATATGCCCAAAGTGAGGATTAGTGGCAGCATTATTGACGAGAATATCCAACTTGCCATGAGCGGCTGTGATGTCGGCAAACAGGGCATCAATTTGCGCCATTTCACCAATGTGGCAGGCGCGAGTTTCTGCCTTGCCACCGGCAGCAATAATCGCTGCCACCACGGCTTCGCAAGCCTCTGCCTTGCGGCTGCTCACGATGACATAGGCACCATTGGCAGCCAGGGTTTTGGCAACGGCTTCACCTATGCCACGGCTGGCACCGGTGACCAGCGCGACCTTGCCGGTCAAATCAAACATTGCTGTCATGTCTTGTCTCTCTCGTCTCTCTTGTTTTTTAAACGTAGGTAATTGCTTTGGGGTTGTTCAATACTTCAAGATGTGAAAAATTATTCAGATAAGCCAAGGCAGGACGCAATATGCCTTCGGCTGTTGGCTGCAAATGAAAACGCGTGACCGCGCTGTTCACCAGTGACCAGTTGAGTTCAGCAAAGCGTGGATCCGGGAAACCCAGCACATGCTGGCATAAGGCTGAGATCGTGCCTCCAGAAGTGAAGATGACGATGTTCTTGGCATCATCCACAATTACCAGTTGCTTGTGCATGGCGATAACGCAGCGCTGGCGGAATTCATGCCAGCTTTCTACATACTCAGCATCATGCTCGCCTGACATCCAGCGGCTGATCGCCTGGGCAAAAATATCCTGAAAGGCTTGCTTGCCATTCGGCGTATTCATGAGGAAATGCTTGACCGCTGCCGGGTCATCAAAAGCAGGTACATGCCGTGCCAGCACTTCATGGTGGTTGTATTCATTGAAACCGGCATCGCAATGCCAGGCAGAGGTATCAAGCACATCAACATCCTGTTGCAGCATTGCAGACAGACAGGCCTGCGCAGTTTGCTGGTGACGTTTCAACGCGCCAGTGACGACACGAGATACCTGCATATCACGCGCCGCCCACCAGCGGCCCAAGTGCCTCGCCTGCTGTTCGCCCAATTCAGACAATTGGTCATAGTTCTGGTTGCCGAATGAAGCCTGCCCGTGCCTGACCAGATATAAAGCTGCCATTACTTCCTCTATGAGATATCACTGATAAATTAATGAACAAAGTGTAAGCGCGGGACTATAATTGATCAAATGAATAGTTATTATCAAGATTAATTAATCTTATGCATTTATCTCGTGTCGATCTAAACCTGTTCACCGTCTTTGTTGCCATCTATACCGAAGGCAGCGTGACCCGCGCCAGCCAGCAACTGAACCTGACCCAGCCAGCCATCAGCCATGCTTTGAACCGCTTGCGGCAATTGTTCAATGACCCTCTGTTTGTACGTCAGGGCCAGATGATGGTTTCGACCCCGTTGGCGCGCAGCATCATAGAACCGGTACGGCAAGCGCTGCGCGGGCTGGAAGTGACGCTGACCGAGAATGACAAGTTTGACCCGGCACTGGCGACCAAACAATTCAACCTGGCCTTGCGTGATGTATTGGAATCGACTGCCCTGCCACCATTAATGGAAAGCATCACGCGGCAGGCACCGCAAATCAATCTGGCAGCGATACAGGTAGAAAGGCGGGAACTTGTCAGTGAACTGGCGGCTGGCAGCCTCGATCTGGCCATTGACATGCTCTTGCCATTGCCAAATGAGATACACCGCCAGAAGGTAGTGCAAGGCAATACCGTTGTACTGGCCAGACGTGATCATCCTATCATACAGGGCAAGCTGGATCTGGACACCTATATGCAGGCCGAACACATACTTGCCAGCTCGCGCCGCAAAGGTATGGGCCTGGAAGATTTTGAACTGAGCCGCCTGGGCTTGCAAAGACGCATACGCCTTCGTTGCCAGCATTATTTTGCCGCATGCCGGGTAGTTAGTCAGACAGATTTACTGCTGACCATGCCGGAAGGCTATGCACGCATTGCAAATGAACAATTCGACAATCAGATATTGCCGCTGCCAGCGGCCATGCCCTCATGGGATGTGTATTTGTACTGGCACCAGAATGTGGAAAATGACCCGGCCAATCGCTGGCTAAGACAACAGGTGATAGAGGCGTTTCAAAACCAGACAGTGTGATAGTCGTAAAGACATGAGGCTGGTTTGATCCAGCATCAAGCAGTGGTGCTTATTTGCCAGCCTTGGGCTCGTCTGGTAACAGGCAAGCATCGATAATTTGCAAATCATTATCTTTGGCAAAGCTGACGACGAAATGATAAGCCAGCGGTTCGATTTCACGTATGGCTTCGTTGACAACGACAGAGCGCACGCCGTTCAACAAGATCGGGCGTACATAAGGTGAATACTGCAGGTGTGAATTTCTACCACCGTCAGGGCTGAAACAGGACATGGCTCCACACAGGCGCTCTGCCCAATCGCTGGGGCGAAATTGCTTTCCATCGCTGGTTACACCCTGGATGAAAAATTCGCGTACTTGTTGCGTTTCTTTGGAATCGGCCATGTGCTCGGCTTGCAAAAGCAAGAGTGAATTAAGCTTAACATCATTATGTAATACCAAGCTTTCAATATACTTCCATATTATATCTTATAGAAGACTTGAATCAAAACTGGCATCGCTGATATATCTGGCTTTGATGCATAGCAAGCAATCTTATTGAGCCACTATAGTGCATTTTGAGAGGGAGTAAAGAAAAGTCAGCACAAGGCTTTGCCTGATTAACAAGCACTGCATTTCTCTGCGAAGCGCAAACCGCAGAAAGAGAGTTGGCATTTAATAAAAATTGATGCATCTGCCGTGTTCAGGCATTACATCATTGAATGCAAAATGCATATGCCCTTACAATAAAAAATGCGCATCCATTCATAGCAAGCTTCCGATTACACAATATGATCCCTTATTTCACAAAAGAACAAGTCAGCATCGCCCTGCCCTATGCAAAACTGATACCCGCATTACGCCTGGCATTTACGCAAGAAGTCATTGCGCCGAAACGGCATGCACACAACCTGTCTGAAGCAGATAATTCCAGTTTGCTGCTGATGCCGGTCTGGCAGCCGCAAGGACAACTGGGTGTGAAGCTGGTGACGGTGGCACCAAAGAATACAGATATGCCAACCGTGCAAGCAGTCTTTGTTTTATTTGATGCCAAAACAGGTACACCGCTGGCCTTGATGGATGGTGAAGAATTGACTTTGCGGCGCACCGCTGCGGCCTCTGCCCTTGCGTCTTCTTATGCATCCCGGCACGATGCACGACATTTGCTGTTGGTTGGCAACGGCAGCCTGGCACCCCATGTCGCGATTGCACATTGCCAGACCAGGGCAATTACTGATATCAGCATCTGGGGCAGATCCGTTGAGAAGTCAGCAGGTGCCGCAAAAATAATCCGCGAGCATGCAGAATTCCCGGCACATATCAGAGTACATGTCAGGGAAGACCTGGCAGCAGCATGCCATGAAGCCGACATCATTTGTTGCGCGACCACCAGCAAGACACCGGTTGTGTTGAGTGACTATGTCAAAGCGGGAACACATCTTGATCTGGTAGGCGGTTTCAAGCCAGATATGCGTGAAGTGGATGATGAGCTGATGAGCAGGGCCACCGTGTTTGTCGATACTTATGCAGGCGCCCTGGCCGAGGCAGGAGATATCACACAAACACTGGCGAATGGCAGCCTGGCAAAATCAGCGATTGTTGCGGAGCTGGCAGAGCTTTGCGCCGACAAGCATCTGGGCCGCAAGAGCAATGCCGAGATCACTTTGTTCAAGTCAGTGGGAACGGCAATTGAGGATTTGTGTGCAGCGAATCTGGTGTGGGGGAAGTGATGATGGATGCACGCTAGGCCCTGACCCTGGCTACGCATTGAAGGCTGGGTCTGCCTATCCTCGTAGGTTGGGCTGCGAGGTTGGGCTGCATTTTACCAGCCCAACACTGGGCCTCAACAAACGTATACATCATTTAAACGCCGTGTATTGGGCAGATAAGTCGTTGCGTAACGACGCCCGGCCCAACCTACAGATTTCAAGCTCGGCAAGTCATCGACCTTGCCAAATCCAAATCAGTTCTTAGGAAACCCACCCAACAAAGCCGCACGTTTTTGTGGCTTGGCTGGTGCGCTGGCATTTGATGGTGATGCCATCGACGCCGTCGTATTGTTGCTGCTTGAACTTGCACCTGAACTTGGTTCATAAGGCTTGAGGAACCAGGGATCGACCTTCTCTTTCGGTGGTTGATAGCTACGCGCTGGGCGCTCGCTTCTTTCACCACGGTCAGACCTGTCAGCGCGGTCACCACGACCTGAACGATCGCCTTGCTCGCCACGTTCACGCGGTGCGCGATGTTCTGCCTGATGCACGGATGTTGCAACAAAACCGGCCAGATTCAGGCGCACGATTTTTTGCTTGATCATTTTTTCTATGTCGATCAGCAGACGTTCATCCTGATCCGTATGCAGGGAAATTGCGTCACCCTTGGCACCGGCGCGACCAGTACGGCCTATGCGGTGGACATAGTCTTCGGCGTTATACGGCAAATCAAAATTGATGACGCAAGGCAGCTCTGCAATATCAAGGCCGCGTGCGGCCACGTCAGTCGCCACCAGCACTTCAACTTCACCTTGCTTGAAGGCTTCGAGTGCGGCCATGCGTTCTTGCTGTGATTTGTCACCATGGATGGCAGATGCTTTTACACCTTGCTTGACCAGATGCACAGCCAGGCGTGAAGCACCTATCTTGGTGTTGGTAAACACGATGACTTGCTTCAGGCCGCGCTCACGGATGATGAAGGACACGGCATCGCGTTTTTCTTCCGTCGATACCTTGTACAAAATCTGCGTGACATTGTCGGCAGTAGCATTGCTGCGCGCCACTTCTATGGTTTGCGGATTGGTCAGGAAACTGGCTGCAAGCTTTTTGATCTCTTGCGAGAAAGTCGCAGAGAACATCAGGTTCTGGCGCGTTTTAGGCAGCAGGTTGATGATGCGCTGCAGGTCAGGCAAGAAACCCATGTCCAGCATGCGGTCAGCCTCGTCCATGACAAGGATCTGGACCTGCGACAGGTTGACGGTTTTTTGCTGTACGTGGTCGAGCAAACGGCCAGGTGTAGCAATCACAATCTCAACGCCGCTGCGCAAGATCGCCGTCTGTGGTGCCATGTCCATACCACCGAATACAACAGTGGAACGCAAGGGCGTGTGACGGGAATACGCTTTGACGTTTTCTGCGACCTGGTCAGCCAGTTCACGTGTCGGCGTCAAAATCAGTGCACGCACAGGGTGGCGGGCCGGTGAAGCACTGGTGCTTGCATGGGCCAGCAACAACTGGATGATAGGCAAAGAAAAACCTGCAGTCTTGCCTGTGCCGGTCTGGGCAGCGCCCATCACGTCACGGCCTTGCAAGACAACTGGAATAGCCTGTTCCTGAATCGGAGTGGGATGCACATAACCCTGATCTGTCAGGGCACGCAAGATTTCTGGTGCAAGACCAAAATCGGCAAACTTTACCGTAGGGGTAACTTGCTCATCAGAGGGTGTAGCTGGGGACTTGATATCAGTCATGGTAGTTGGTGGGCCCAGCAGGACTTGAACCTGCGACCAACGGATTATGAGTCCGCTGCTCTAACCAACTGAGCTATGGGCCCAATTCTTTCTGCAAGCTCTGCCTGCTTTAATCTGAGGTTAATCCAGTTTGGAAAAATACTTCAGGTTTTGCAGGTAAAGCCAGATGATGCCGCCTGCAAAAAATTGCGCCAAATTTCAGCACAACAATTTCAATGGGCACCGGAAAACCGACGCCCATTATATAACATTAATTACCTTCGAGGAAGCTCTTGAGCTTATCCGAGCGTGATGGATGGCGCAATTTTCGCAAAGCCTTAGCCTCTATCTGGCGAATACGTTCCCTGGTCACGTCAAATTGTTTACCTACTTCTTCAAGGGTATGATCCGTGGACATCTCAACGCCAAAACGCATGCGCAATACTTTTGCTTCGCGCGGTGTCAAAGAGTCGAGCACGTCTTTTACCACATTGCGCATCGATGCATGCAGAGCAGCATCGGCCGGCGCCAATGTGTGATTGTCTTCGATGAAATCGCCCAGATGGGAATCATCATCGTCGCCTATCGGCGTCTCCATGGAAATCGGCTCTTTCGCAATCTTCATGATCTTGCGAATTTTATCTTCCGGCATTTCCATCTTGATCGCCAGCGTTGCAGGGTCAGGCTCTACACCTGTCTCTTGCAATATCTGACGCGAGATACGATTCATTTTATTAATCGTTTCTATCATATGCACTGGAATACGAATCGTGCGTGCCTGATCGGCGATAGAACGGGTAATGGCCTGACGTATCCACCATGTTGCATAGGTCGAGAATTTATAACCACGACGGTATTCAAACTTATCGACTGCCTTCATCAAACCGATATTACCTTCCTGGATCAGATCCAGGAATTGCAAGCCACGATTCGTGTATTTCTTGGCGATGGAAATCACCAGGCGCAAGTTGGCCTCGGTCATTTCACGCTTGGCTTTGCGTGCCTTCATTTCACCGGCAGACATCTTTTTATTGATGTTGCGCAGATCAGGCAAAGGCAAAACTACGCGAGATTGCAGGTCGATCAGTTTTTGCTGCAGTTGTTGCACTGAAGGGATGTTACGGCCCA
This sequence comes from Undibacterium sp. TC9W, assembly GCF_049339865.1. Lineage (NCBI taxonomy): Bacteria > Pseudomonadati > Pseudomonadota > Betaproteobacteria > Burkholderiales > Oxalobacteraceae > Undibacterium > Undibacterium sp. TC9W. Next base: position 18,555 of record NZ_JBMPPJ010000037.1, read on the forward strand.
GCACAGCACTGTAGGAATGGCCGGAATTTACTTCGCCTTCAACCCAGCTCAGATTGGTTTCATTACCAGGGAAAACCTTGATAAAGTGGGAACGTGGCATGCCACAACGGTTGACCACAACTTCGAGTATCTGTTTTTCTACATGACGCACTTCATCTACCTGGCCACGCAGGGTGTCGCACAATTTTTCAACTACTTTTGCGGTAAAGCGTATGCCCAGCAATTCACTGGAAATGGCTTCCTGTGCCTTGACGTAGGTCTTGGAGTTGTAGCCCTCTTTTTCATAGGACTTGCGCATCTTGTCAAAATTCGTCGAAATGATTTCGAATTTTGCCAAGGCATCACGTTTCAGTTGTTCGAGTTGTTCAGCAGAGATTGCAGCTGCGCCTGCGGCACCGCCATCATCTTCTTCTTCTTCCTCTTCTTCCTCTTCGTCCTCTTCATCTTCTTCAGACGATTCTTCTGCAACCACTACTACTGGAGCAGCCTGTTCATCCGCATTCGGATCTACCAGGCCATCGACGATTTCATCAATTTTGATTTCATCAGCAGCGATACGTTCAGCCGCGGCGAGGATTTCTGCAATCGTAGTTGGACAGGCAGAGATGGCCTGTATCATGTCTTTCAGGCCTTCTTCGATTTTCTTCGCGATGACGATTTCGCCTTCGCGCGTCAGCAACTCGACCGAACCCATTTCGCGCATATACATGCGCACAGGGTCAGTGGTGCGACCAAAATCAGAATCGACCGTAGAAAGTGCAGCCTCAGCAGCGGCTTCAACTTCATCATCATCGGTCGTGACAGTGACGACGTTATCCGACAACAACAGGGTTTCAGCATCAGGTGCCTGCTCATACACGGCCACGCCCATGTCATTGAAGGTACCGATGATGCCTTCGATGGCTTCAGGATCGACAACGTTTTCTGGCAAGTGATCGTTGATTTCTGCGAACGTCAGGTAGCCACGGTCCTTACCCAGTTTAATCAGGGTTTTCAGTTTCTGGCGACGGCGTTCGAGTTCTTCTTCAGTAGCCTCAGGATCAGAAGAGAAGGCATCTTTGAGCAAAGCCTTTTCTTTGGCCTTGCGGTCTTTTGCCTTGGCCTTGTCAATGGCTTTCATCTCGGCGCGCTCTACTGCATTGAGCGCGGCGATTTCTTCATTCTCCGGTTGGTATTCTTTAGGCTTGCGACCACGGCGACCAGGCACCTTCACCCCGGGCAACACATAGCCGGAGGTGTCAATGGCGGCAAGCACCGCAGCATCGGTCGTCTGGCTTACGGTAGGCGCAGAACCGGTTTTGATTTCCTGCACCTCTGGTGCGGCTTTCGCTGAATTCTTGGTTGGCTTAGTCACTGTCTTTGAATCGGTTTTGTTAATTGTCACAGAAGCTTTCGATGATACGGATACTGGTTCTGGCCGGGCTGCAGATGCACTCCTGGTTTTTCCACTGAGCTGGGATTCGGCCGCTTCTCCTGGCTGAGCCCCTTTTTTTACCGGTGGTGTCGCATTCTTGCCGCTCACTTCCTTACCAGCCGTTTTTGTCGCAGACGCGGATATTTCATCCGTGTCTTTGGCTTTTGTTGCCGTTTTCAATACTGCTTTGCTTGTTGCCTGCTTTGTTGCCTGTTTCACCTTGACGGTCTCGGCTGCCAGTGAGGTCTTTATCACTTTAGGCGCTTTAACGTCTTTCGCAACCCCTTTTTGCTCCGCTGTTTCGCCTGTTTTACTGACAGTCACAGCCTTACTACTCGTACTCCGTGCAACAGACGCTGCAGCCGTCTTTGCCTTGGTGCCAGCACTTGCCGCGGTTTTTACCGCTTTGCTCGTTGCAGTGGCAGGCGCCTTTTTCGGTACGCTTGCCACGGCTTTTGTTACCGTAGTGGACTTCAGGGTTTTCGCGGGTTTCTTCATTGCGCTAGCCATTGAATCAAACCATCCGGAACTGAGGAAGTCGCCTGTGGGCACATCACAAAAAAGAAAATGCGCTGCCAGCAGATCTGGTGATCGGCATCGCAGAGCAAAATCTGGTTTGTTGCAGACTTCCCGAGTCTCAGCGCCAGTGTTTTGGGTTACTCGGAGGAGCATTACGCTCACCTAAACAACACATTCTGTGCAAATGCAAAAAGCTTCGCCCAGAATGAAACAACCTAAGACCTTGAATCGAAAGCCTTTAATTATACCATGCGAACCTACTTTACTCCAGCTTAAGACTGTGCTTATATCAACTTAGTGGCAATTTGGTGGATAAATTTTAGGCAAATACTGGATAAAAAAGAGGCAAAAACACCACTTTGCACTGCATCAACTTGTCAAATTATTTAGCAAATAATTAAATAATTTGATCCCCACCTTGATTCCAATAGCAGAAATGAAGCCAAAACCGCAAATAACAAGGCCTGAATTCAATCTGCCATGAGCACTGAAAACGAGAAAAGCTTAGCCTGCGAAAGTTGCCTTTTATTTAACGCAATGCAGCTTCAGCCGCTGCCTGCTTTTTAAGCTGTTCTTGCAATTGCCCAATTTCACGGTAACGCGCCATGTCTTCAGGAGTACGCAAGCCACGCGCAGCCAGGTTCTCGGCCTCGGCACGCAAGACTTGATGGCGCATTTGGCGCAGAGCCCCGGCTAATTCCAGTCTGACAATATCGATATCGGTCTCTGCCTGCTCAGCGATCTCGGCGATCAGCGCATCAAAGTCTGAGCCCAGAGAACGCAATTGCTCAGCTAGTGCAGCAAACTGGGCACTTTCACCCATGCTTTGCGCCGTAAATACCAGGCTGCGCAGCATATTAGCCCCATCGGGTGACAACGCTGCCGCATCTGCCAGTACACCTTCATCCAGCATCACCGCCAGCGAAGGATGTGCAACCAGGATGCGCATGATCTGCAATTCCAGACCAACCGGTGCATTGCGCTTACTCTTAGGTGGCGCCAACTTTACGCGGGCAACTGGCTGGCTGAGTTCAAACATGGTTTCAATTTCAGCCGGACTGGTTTGCGTTACCTGCGCCAGATTGCGCACCAGTTGCAAACGCATACCGGATGACTGCATGGCCTGCAACAGGGGCTTGGCGTCAAACTGTGTGCGGGCGCGCCCTTCTGCAGTATTTAAATCATTGTCGCCTATCATTTCGCGCATAAAGAATTGCGACAGCGGCATCGCATCACGCACTTCCTGCTCAAAGGCATCTGCACCAAATTCACGGATATAGCTATCTGGGTCATGTTCCTTGGGCAAAAACAGAAACTTGATGACCTTGTCGTCATTCGCATGCGGCAGACAGGCATCGAGTGCACGTCTGGCCGCACGGCGGCCGGCACTATCACCATCAAAACTGAAAATCACATGATCCGTCTGGCGCAAGAGTTTTTGCACATGGGTAGGCGTACACGCAGTACCCAGGGTTGCCACAGCTTGCGGGAAACCCATCTGTGCCAGCGCCACCACATCCATATAACCTTCAGTGACCAGCACATAGCCGGCTTCACGTATGGATTGGCGCGCCTCAAACAGGCCATATAATTCCAGGCCTTTTTGAAATAGCGGGGTTTCCGGCGAGTTCAGGTATTTGGGCTCACCCTGCTCCATGATGCGCCCACCAAAACCAATGATCTGACCCTTGGTATTACGTATCGGGAACATGACGCGGTCACGGAAGCGGTCATAGCGTTTGCGACCATTACCCTCCTCTTCACTTTTATCAATGACCAGACCAGCCTCGACCAGGGCGGGTATATTGTAGTCAGTGAAGACGCTGCGCAAACCATCCCAGGCATCTGGCGAAAAACCAAGACCAAAGCGCGCCGCTATTTCACCAGTCAAACCACGCTTCTTCAGATAAGCAATGGCCTGCGGCGCGCTACGCAATTGCTGCTTGTAATATTCACCTGCCCTGGTCATGACTTCTGACAAAGCCAGGCTTTTTGCCGTAACTTCTGCGCGTTGGGCGGGCAAGAGCCGGTCTTCTTCCGGCACGATCATGCCATTGTTTTGCGCCAGGTCGCGAATGGCATCCACATAACTGAGGCCAGAATATTCCATCAGGAAACCGATGGAACTGCCATGCGCGCCACAACCAAAGCAATGATAAAACTGCTTGGTCGGACTGACGGTAAAACTTGGGGATTTTTCATTATGAAAGGGGCACAAACCCATGTAGTTTGCGCCACCTTTTTTGAGCTGCACGTATTTACCCACCACGTCAACAATATCAACGCGGGCCAGTAAATCCTGTATAAAACTTTGTGGTATCAAAGCAGGACGCCAGCTAAAGGATAAAACAAAAGTCTAAGCAGATGACCAGATTACTTGGACAATGCCGCTTTGACCAGACCAGAAACCTTGCCCATGTCGGCACGGCCAGCCAGTTTTGCCTTCAACACATCAATCACTTTACGCATGTCTTGCGGGCCGGCTGCACCGGTTTCTGTCACAGCAGCAGCTACAGCCGCCTGCACTTCTTCATCCGACATTGCGGCAGGCATATAGACAGACAAGACTGCCAGTTCAGCTTTTTCTATATCAGCCAGATCCTGGCGACCACCCGCTTCAAACTGGGTGATGGAATCTTTACGCTGCTTGAGCATTTTTTCTATGATGGCCAATACCATGCCATCGTCCAACTCTACGCGTTCATCGACTTCTTTTTGCTTCATCGCAGCAGTCAGCAAGCGGATAGTGCCCAGCTTGACTGATTCTTTGGCGCGCATGGCAGCCTTCATGTCATCGGTAATCTGCTCTTTCAAACTCATAAGCTGCTCCTGAAATTATTTAAATGAATTCCGCTCAAACTTGCACTGGAATCACATACCAGCCCGGGCGCACATACAGTACGGCACACAATACTTGCATAGTACTTGCACAGCGCCTGCACAACGCCCGAAACAAAGACAACAAAGCCCGCTGCGGCTGACCGGAGCGGGCATGCAAACCTAAGCTTTAATGCACCAACAGCGATGAGGCATCCGGCAAATTGCCAGACACAACAGCTGGATTAGTACATCTTCTTAGGCAATTGCTGACTACGAATACGTTTGTAGTGACGCTTAACAGCTGCAGCCAACTTACGTTTGCGTTCTGCTGTTGGCTTCTCGTAGAACTCGCGAGCGCGCAATTCGGTCAACAGACCGGTCTTTTCGATAGTGCGCTTGAAGCGGCGCATGGCAACTTCGAACGGCTCGTTTTCTTTAAGGCGAATTGTGGTCATGTAAGTTCAAACCATGGAAAGATTTATAGGAAGACCGAGATATTAACAGGAAAATTAAGTTAATGGAAGAAAGTTGATTAAATCTTGCGCAAAAACTTACGCAAGGCAAAACAAGATCAACAAATTTCAACCTACATTTATCTGGAAATTTCGATATTTACAGGGGTATGTTCCTGAATATCATTCATTACAGAGTAAAAAATGAGATGCAATTCAACATACTGCTACCGGGTATTATAACAGGCAAAAATACAACGCCCTGACAACACTGCTCAACACTGCACTTACAACACCGCTCTTACAACACTTTATATCGCCAGCCCAGCCGCTGTACCCGAGGCCCAGGCCCACTGAAAATTATAGCCACCCAGCCACCCCGTTACATCGACTGCCTCGCCGATAAAATACAATCCAGGCACTTTATTCGCCATCATGCTTTGCTGGGACAACTCACGGGTATCAACACCACCACGGGTGACTTCAGCCTTGCGGTAACCTTCAGACCCATTCGGTATCAGTTCCCAGCGGTTCAACTTTTCACCGAGCTGGCGCAAGCGCTTGTCCGGCATGTCCGCAACCCTGGCATCACCAGCAAAACCATGGGCAGTCAGCAGCCCATCAACCAGGCGTGCAGGCAGGTATTGCGATAAATGATTTGTAAGATTTTTTTTGATCGTCGATTTATTCCCCACCAGATCTTCTGCCACATCGACTTCTGGCAAGAGATTGATGCGTATGGCTTTGCCAGGCTCCCAAAAGCTCGATATCTGCAAAACGGCCGGGCCAGACAAGCCACGGTGAGTGAACAGCAAATCTTCTCGGAATACCATGCGGGATTTTTTCTCGCCAGTCTCTATATCTACTTCCAGTGAAATACCAGACAGGGGCACGAAAGGCTCCCAGGCCTTGGCGTCAAACGTCAAAGGCACGAGGGCAGGACGAGGTTCTATGATCTTCAGACCAAATTGGCGGGCTACCTTATGGGCAAAGTCAGTCGCGCCTATCTTTGGTATGGACAAGCCACCACAGGCAATCACCACTTGCGCAGTGTGGATGACGCCTGCGCTGGTTTGCAGCAAGAAACCGTCCTGCTCCTGTTGTTGAACATCATCGACCTTGCAGCCCATGCGCCAATCGACCTTGCCAGCATCACACTCAGCCTTGAGCATACGGATGATGTCTTCAGCACTGTCATCGCAAAACAATTGGCCTTTATGCTTCTCATGCCAGGCAATCTGGTAGCGCTTCATCAAGGACAAAAAATCTTGCGGCGTATAGCGAGATAAAGCGCTTTTACAAAAATGCGGGTTCTCAGATAGAAAATTATTCGGGCCTGCATGCAGGTTGGTGAAATTGCATCGCCCACCACCCGAGATACGGATTTTTTCAGCCAGACGGGTGGCATGATCAATCAATACCACGCGCCTGCCACGCTGGCTTGCAACAGCAGCACACATCATCCCGGCTGCGCCTGCGCCTATCACGGCAAGGTCAAATTGATTACTCATGGCATTTACTTTCGGTACTTTCAAAAATTCAGGCGAGATTGTAGCTTATGGCAGGCGCAATGAATCTGCCAATGCAGCCCAATCTTGCTGAATGCCCTTGAGATAAGCACAAAACATATCCGCCATGGCATCGGCATAGATTTTGATCTCCGCCTGAGTGCGGCGCGTGCCAGAAAAACTGCTGCCTACTGAACTCAGGGTCGCGGTGACCAGATCACCGGCAAGCGTGCGCGTGGACGCAGATGCACCGGGCAGTACTTCTGCCATAAATAATTCGATAGTACGGTCTGCGGAAGCCTTTACCTCCTGTGCCTCAGGCGCGTCGCGGTAAAGTGGTGCGGCATCACTGAGGGCCAGACGCGTTTCTGCTTCCTCGCATTCCGAGCGTATGAAAGCATGAACCAGTGTGCGCAGGCGTTCAAGCGGCGGCTTGCTGGTGTCTTCAAGAATGCGGCGCAACATCTCAGTAGTCTGTTGCCACTCGTCGGTTTGCAACCGGAACAGAATCGCGGCCTTATTCGGGAAATATTGATAAACCGAGCCTATGCTAACCCCCGCCCGCTCTGCCACTCTCGCCGTAGTAAAACGCGTTACACCTTCTTGCGCCAAAACCTGAACTGCCGCCTCCAGGATTGCCGTTACCAGACCTGCCGAGCGCACCTGTTGTGGTTGCTTGCGGGTGGAAACCTGAGGACGGCGGCGGGTAGTCATCGTGTAAGAAACCGTAGAAAGAGAGCAAGAAAATGGGAAATCCATCCTGTCGTAATGCGATGAATCCGTCACATCTTAACCCAAGCTGTGCCATCCCTCAATCAGCTTGCAACTCACCCACATCATTGCAAACGAAGCGATTTCACTCCAAAGCAAAACCTGAGCTTTGATCTGATGAAATGTCATTCAAGCCCCCAATTTTCGCGACCTGACACGCAAATTTTTATATTGAATCAAAGACTTATCCATTAACGCAAGCCTGTCAAAAAACGCGAGGCCCAATGCGATTAGTCAAGGTGAATCATTGCCCGTATCATTTTTCACCAATGCGACGAATTAATCGCGTTTTATTTATAGCCGTCTGCATTGCAGGTGGCATTCACATTTGCACTCAATTCAGAACCGGATATATTCATGACCAATACACTTACTTCACCCACACTGGCGGCCTTGCTTGACCGTCTGTTCAGCCAAGCCGACGCAGCAACCAGCCCGGCCATTGCCAGCATCTCGCGCGAAGAGCGCGAACGCCTGATGCACAGCAAAACCGAATACCTGGATTTTTATAGTTTACTAAAAGACCTCTGGCTGCCCGTCTCGCGCGAGACAGGCGTGCTGCTCTACATGCTGGCGCGCAGCAGCAATGCCCGCAATATCGTTGAATTTGGCACCTCTTTCGGCATCTCCACCCTGCACCTGGCAGCAGCATTGCGTGATAACGGTGGCGGCCGCCTGATCAGCAGCGAATTTGAGCCATCGAAAGTAGCGCAGGCACGCAAACATCTGGGCGAAGGCGGTCTGGCTGATCTGGTCGAGATACGTGAAGGCGATGCATTGCAGACGCTGGCAACAGATATTCCTGCATCCATTGACCTGCTATTACTCGACGGTGCCAAGGCACTCTATAACGATGTCCTGACGCTGGTCGAAAAGCACTTGCGCCCAGGCGCACTGATCATCGCTGACAACGCAGACTACAGCCCGGATTATCTCGCGCAGATACGTGCGCCAGGTAGCGGTTACCTGTCCTTGCCATTTGGCGACGATGTAGAAGTATCGATGTGGCTGGGCTGAATTCTCACAAACCCTCAAAAAAAAGCACAATTAAATTCAAGGAAAATATGATGCACGTATTTGTCACAGGAGCCACTGGCTGGGTAGGCTCTGCAGTAGTTCAGGAATTGATAAACGCAGGTCACCTGGTAACCGGACTTGCCCGCTCTGCCGAAAAGGCAACCGCACTCGCTGCAACGGGAGCAAAAGTCTTGCTCGCCAGGCTAGAAGATCTTGATGCACTGCGTACGGCCGCAGACAAAGCTGACGCCGTCATTCACACCGCGTTCAATCATGACTTTTCAAAATTCATCGAGAATTGTGAGCAAGACCGTCTTGTCATCGAAGCCTTGGGAAGCGCACTGGAGGGATCTGACCGGCCCCTGATCGTGACCTCAGGCTTGCTGGGCATGGCACGTGGAGCCACCGAGCTGGACCTGCCCAATCCAGGCTCACCACGCAAATCAGAGCCAAGCGCCTGCGCCTTGGCTGCACGCGGCATACACGCCGCAACCGTGCGGCTGGCACCATCGGTTCATGGACTTGGTGATTACGGTTTTGTGCCTCTGCTGATACGTCTGGCAAAGGAAAAGGGCGTCTCGGCTTACCTGGGCGACGGCCAAAACTGCTGGTCTGGCGTTTACCGGCAAGATGCAGCGCGCGTGTATTGCCTCGCACTTGAGCAGGGCGTGACTCAAGCGGCTTACCATGCCATTGCCGATGAGAGAATTCCCTTCAAAGCCATCGCTGAAATGATAGGTCGCCATCTTGGTTTGCCAGTTGAATCGAGGGAAGCAGATCACTTTGGCTGGTTCGCAAAAATGGCCGGGGCTGACATGGCGGCTTCCAGTTTGCGGACGAGAGAACTGCTGGGCTGGGCACCTGAAGGCCCATCTCTGCTCGCAGACCTTGACCAAGCCGCTTATTACATCAGCTAACTACACAGACTGACAGACATTTATTTCAAGGAAACTCCTTCAAATACCTTGGCAAGCTGCTAAGATCGGTTGCCAGGTTTTTTTGTCTTCCTCCTGCTTCAGCAACATGAGGATAGTTGAATTAGCAGACCAGTTTTTTCCAAGTCTCTGATATGTCATGAAAAATTTTGTGGCAATTGCCATCTGCAGCAAGTCCACTTTCCATTACCGCCCCTTGTCATGCCCCATTTTCAGGCAAAAAAAATCTGCAAACCGGGAATTCTGTTCAGCAACATTATTGTTTGAAATCCGCAACATTTTTGCAGCAAAAAGCTTATTTCCTTATTTGGATTTAAGTAATTCTTGACTTGTTTGCTGGCTAGAGAGATAACAGATTCGCCGCACCGCAAACGATTACGCAAACGTTTGCGGTGGCGCTCGTAGCGAAATCCCCGATTTCACCACGCCCCATTTCAGGGATGGTGCAAGTGCACCATTTCAGAACATCATCGATTAACATCAACTTGGGAATTTAACATGCGCAAAACTATTTCTCAGCAATTGCACAAGGGAGTCAGCTTCAGCGTGATCGCCCTGGCGGTTGCTGCAGCCTTCCCCATGCAAGCTGCCTGGGCTCAGACTGCCACGCCTGCAGCAAAAAATGATGGTACGCAACTGGAAACAGTCATCGTTACCGCCAACCGCCGTGCAGAAAACATCAAGGAAGTACCGATGTCCATTTCTGCCATCAAAGGCGAAGCGCTCGACACTTACAATGCCAGTGGTCAGGATATCCGCTTCCTGGCGGCGCGCGTACCCAGCCTGAACGTGGAATCCGACTTTGGCCGCTCTTTCCCACGCTTCTATATCCGTGGTCTGGGCAATACCGATTTCGATCTGAATGCATCCCAGCCAGTTGGCCTGGTGTATGACGACGTCGTGCAAGAAAGCCCTATGCTGAAAGGCTTCCCAGTATTTGACGTAGATCAGGTAGAAATTCTGCGCGGCCCACAAGGCACGCTGTTTGGCCGCAACTCGCCAGCTGGTGTACTGAAGTTCGACTCCGCCAAACCTACCCGTCGTTTTGAAGGCTATGGCAATATCGGCTTTGGTAATTACAAAGCGATCAATCTGGAAGGCGCGATCAACGTGCCGTTGAATCCAGACTGGGCAATGCGCTTCTCAGCACAATCACAGACACGTGATGACCGCGTCACCAATCCACGTTCCACTGGCGAGAAAAATCTCGAAGGCTACCGTGATAACGCCGCACGCTTGCAATTCTCGTATAAAAACGGTGATTTCAGCGCTCTGGTGAATTTGCATGGCCGCGACATGTCTGGCAATGCCACTCTGTTCCGCGCCAATATCATCCAAAAAGGAACAAACAATATTGTTCCAGGCTTTGACTATGCCAGCTACCCAACAGATGGCTTGAACAGCCAGAAGCTGCAATCTTCCGGTGGCAGCGTCCGTTTGCGCTGGGATATGCCAGGCATGAGTCTGCATTCCATCACTGCGTATGACAAGGCAAAATTCTATAGCCGCGCTGACGTCGATGGTGGTTATGGCGCATCGTTCGCTTCTTCCATGGGCCCTGGCTTTATCCCATTCCCATCTGAAACTGCAGATGGCTTGCCTAGTTTGAAACAGATCACGCAAGAGTTCCGCGTTGAATCCAATACTAAAGACGCGCTGCAATGGATAGGCGGCTTGTATTACTTCAGCGAAGAACTGCAAGTCGATAGCTTCGACTTCAATTCCCTGGCACCAGGCAATCCACAAGACGGTTATGCAGTTCAACATCAAAGTGCAAAATCCTGGGCAGCCTTCGGTACGGTGAACTATGCCGTTACCGACCAGTTCAAACTGCGCGGCGGCTTGCGTTATACCAGCGATAAAAAAGACTTTGATGCGCAACGCACCTGGACACCCGGTACAGCCCTGGGCACACCTGGCACACCTTTGTTCAGAGCCAACCCATCTGCCACCAACATCAGTTGGGACATAGGTGCGAACTACACACTGGATAAGGCAACATCCGTGTTTGCCCGTATCGCTACTGGCTACCGCGCACCAAGTATTCAGGGTCGCGTCTTGTTTGGTGACAGCATCTCCGTCGCCAATTCAGAAAAAACCCTGTCTTTCGAAGCTGGTATCAAGAAAGACATCCTGGATAACACCGCACGTATCAGCGCAACGGTATTCCAATATACAGCCAAAGACTTGCAGTTGACAGCAGGTAGCGGTGGCGTGAATCAGAACAAGCTGGTGAATGCAGACAAAGCCGTTGGTCAGGGCTTTGAAATGGATTTGCAAGCTAACCTGAGCCGTAACTGGAAAACCACTTTGGGTATCAGCTATAATGACACCGAAATCAAGGATGACAAACTGTTCGTCGCCCCTTGCGGTAACGGCTGTACAGTGACAAATCCTGCAGGCCCGGTCAAAGGCACAGTGCTGATCGGTGGCAATCCACTGCCACGTGCGCCTAAATGGGTAGGTAACTTCTCGCTGCGTTATTCCACACAAATCGGCGAAGGCACTTTGTACGCCAGCACAGACTGGTCTTACAAAGATTCCTACAATATGTTCCTGTATGAAGCCAAGGAATACAAAGCCAAATCCATGCTCGAAGGCGGCCTGCGCCTGGCTTACATGTGGGCTGACGGCAAATATGAACTCGCTGCTTATGGTCGCAACATCACCAACAAGCAACAAGTCATTGCCGCCATCGACTTCAACAACCTGACAGGTATCCTGAACGAACCACGCAACTACGGCGTACAGTTCAAGGCTAACTTCTGATCATTGTTAAGCTGATAAAAAACGCCGGAGTGATCCGGCGTTTTTTTATGGGGGCATGTTAAAACAGATTTGGTCGTGGCAGGGACCATGGTTATCCGCCACCCATGCCGTGAGTGAATCCAGGGAATATAAAGAGTTCAAAAGTAAACCTGCCTGATTTCGCTGTCGATTGCGTTTCACTGGCAATGTGAAAGAAAGAGTACGACCTGGTTTTGTGCGGTCAAGGAAAAATTCAAAATCGCATTTTTATGCAACTGCTATTTGCAATTGAAAATGAGAGCGTCAACTCATCAACTAGGTCCGCAGCTGTCATCCTCGTGCATGCCAGCAAAAGCCGATATCGATTGATCAGATAAAAATGCAATGCACTGTGCCATTCTCATTACGCCTCAAATTTTCGCACTGCCCGGCTAACAGTCATGTAGTGCACAGTAAAAAATTCCGCTATTTCAGCCATGGTATAAGCACCGGAATGATAGGCACGATACATGGCCTCATCTCGATTTGTGTATTGCTGCTGGTAAGTAGCTAGAGGGAGTGCAATGGAACGGCGATGTGCCAGCGACACTTCACGCAGATCTTCAGGCCGTAATTGATGCTGGTATTTTTCGACAAACGCATCATCGCCCAATAGCAACTGATGCCTGGTCGCCAGCAGAGGTGACGGCAAGCCCACTCCTTCCAGCACAAATTTTGCATAGGCTACACGCGCCCGTTTGCGGCTGGCACCAAACTGCCCCAGCAGCCAGTCAGTATCAAGCCATTCTGGCGCATGCTTGTCGTGCATGCAGTAGTCATAGCTGCTCCAGGGCCAGTCTTCTGGCAGGTCCACCATCTTTGCACGCACGGGATTAAGAACAACGTAGCGGGCCAACTCCAATAGATGCGCTTCTTTTTGCACCAGAATAGCCTTGTACCTGCCCTGAAACAGATGACCTACTTGCTTGTGCTTGCGATTGAAACGCTGGGTGTACAAGCCATTGAGTTGGCGCATGCCACGCGACAAATTACCATCCACGGTTTCTACCAAAAGATGATAATGATTACTCATCTCGCAGTAGGCATGCACTACCCAGTTAAAGCGGTCACAGACTTCTGCCAGCACAGTCAACCACTCTTGACGGTCATCGTCATCAATATAAATATCCTCACGCCTGTCTCCGCGAGAAGTGACGTGATACAAAGCTCCGGCGAATTCTAAACGTAGGGGTCTGGCCATGGTTTTAGCATAGCACGTTTTATGGGAAATGTTGGAATGTTAGAACTGACCCCCATTTTTATTAGAACTGACCCCAATTTGTTCGCAATTTGTTCGTGACCCCAATTTGTTCGCAGCTGTAGAGATCAGGGAAGTATCTTAAACTCAGTGCATATTTGTCTGGACAGACGGGTCCACTTTACACCTCCGTGTTCAACGGCACCAAAACCTTCGCCAGATTTTGCAAAAAATGCTTATCTGGCGGAGGAATTGGTTTAACTGAACAATGAACAGGGCACCCTGGCTTTGTCGCTACAAGTCACTGTTGACCGGTTGACTAACACGCTGTATCTCCCATTTCAGATAAGGAAGAGCCGACAATTCGTTTATTTTAAAACTGTAAAATCTACCTTGCTGTATGCATGTCCCCCCGATGTCAGAATAGTTGTCGCGTCATCCGATAAATAGAAATCATATCGGGGGCGGGAAAAAGAGATCAAGTGAAAAAGTATTCAGAGGAACGGAAAGAGGCGATCCTGAAGAGGATGATGCC
>NZ_JBMPPJ010000038.1:0-31312 GCF_049339865.1 Undibacterium sp. TC9W
GCCAGCTCTTTGGCCAGCGCCTGCAGTTTGCTTCTTTCCATTGCGTTTGTCGTCATTTTGGCAATTCCTCATTATAGGAGGTTCATTGGCCAGAATTACTTACACACTTTTATTTACAGGCTCGCAATCGCTATCAATACCGTAAATGATGACCTCCACCCGCATTAATTATATAAACACCGCCCTGATTATCCTGTCTTGCGCTGTTGCGTTCGTCATTCCTTTCGAATTATTTTTATTCTCTTACGGTGTACTAGGGCCATTGCATTACCTGACCGAGATAGGCTGGTTGCATAAGAAAAATTATTTCACCAAGGGTAAATACGATTTTATTTTATTGATTGGTCTGTGCTTTGCCCTGTTTTTCTTCCCTGGCCTTGCGCATCTGGCTAAGGACAGCACTTTTGTTGCAGACGTATTAGCGTTTGCGGTTTTGCTGGCGCTTATTTTTGCGCTTGTCAAAGACAGACTGTATCGTATTGCGCTTGTGGTTCTCGCTTTGCTGGCTATGGCTGTCGTTAATAAGTCCCCGGCTTATTTACTCTTGATGGGCATTTTTCTTCCTACTGTCATTCACGTCTTTATTTTCACCCTGGCGTTCATGCTGTTTGGTGCATTGAAAGAAAAATCGTTTTCAGGATTTTTTTCCATCGCAGTTTTGATCGTTTGTGCGGCAAGTTTTTTTATTGTCAAACCGGAGAGTTTGCATTACACGGTGAGTGCTTATGTTCAACAATCTTACTTTCAGTTTGAGCTATTGAACTTCAGCCTGATCAATGTTTTTCATCTTGATGCGCTGTCAAAAACCAGCGAGATTTTTAGCAGCAATGCAGGTTTTGTGGTCATGCGCTTTATTGCTTTTGCGTATACCTATCATTACCTGAACTGGTTTTCAAAAACATCCGTCATACAATGGCATAAGGTGCCAAAGAAAACCTTGTTTTTGACGGTGGTGATCTGGTTGTTGTCGATGGCACTGTACGCTTATGATTACAATCTTGGCATGCAGGCCCTGCTTTTCCTGAGCCTGTTGCATGTGTTTTTGGAGTTCCCGCTTAACGTCGTATCGTTTGCCGGCATAGGAAAAGCGCTGACTGGCAGTAATCTGCCTGCAGCAAGAGTGGTCAACAATTAAGAGTGCTGCTGACCATGCTGCGGCTGAAGCGGCATGCATCAGGGCAGCTTGTTTGAACAGCCCTCTGAATTATTCCTGCGCTACGGCTACGTAGCTACCCTTGTTCTGTTTGATGAAGAGATTCAATTGTTCCAGCAAGCCGGTGCTGGCATTGCGGGTGATGAAATTGAAGGTTTCTGCTGTTGTCCCGTCGATGTGATGAATATCGGCGAGTGCCAGGCCGCCTGCCACATCTTTGCCGAATTGGCCGCGCAAGTATTGGTTGCTGACATCGCCTTCGGCAAAGGCATCGGCACGATGGCTGGCTATCAGGGTTTTGACGATGTAGGCCTGGGCATCTGGCTGATCTTCGGCAATGTCATCGACATACAGGATGCTGCAATGGGGGTAACGGGTTTTGGCATCGATGTCGGCGGTTGATCCACGGGTGACGATGATGGATTTGCCTGAAAGACTGAGGTAATCATCAAATGCTGGCTGATCGGCAGTGCGCACCAGCAATGACCTTTGCACCTGGAAGTAGGCATCACTCCAGGAGCCGCCTGGCCCGGTATCCCGCTTGTCGCGCTTTTGGACACCGGCGGCAGCGACGTCGCATTTGTCCTCGTCGGGCATGGTCCAGATGCCATCAAAATCATGTTCTATGAGAGCAATTTCCAGCCCTTGGGAAATCGCAAATTTGTCCAGGAAAATGACATCCAGGCCGGTAAGCTGGCCTTGTTCATTCTTATAGCAAACCGGGGCAAAGCCGCCATAAGTGCAGACAGTTAATTTGCCTGGAACCTTGGTCGTGATCGCTTCTTTCGTCATCTCATTTCCTTTTGATTGATGGATGGAAAACTGCCTTACTATGGTTTGGCCACATCTTGCTCTGCGGTTTCAAGGCTCTCCACCTTCAGCAACTCAGCTGTTGTCAGGATGCCGATATTGACAATGTTGTAGCCTTTTAATGCTTCGCAACGTAGCGAACCTTGCTTACAGAAGCGTATATCCCCAAGGTAGCTTTCGTCTGGATAATAGAAGAACAGCATGTCACCTGCGCTTTCTATATTCATGGCGCGATCCAGGACCTCTGCAGGGAATTTTCCTTGGGTAACCTTGAGCAACCACTCTCGAAATCTTGGGATGGCAGCGGTGGAGATTTCTTTAGTTACTTTATTGTGTGGAGCATGAAAGCCAAGTCTTGTCTTTTGCAGATGCTTGCTGGCAAGCATCCGTCTTTCGGTACCTGCCATGAAGATGAGCGCGCAGGCAGACATGCAATTGCCATTGACTGCAGTATTGATCTTGCCTTCTGTGATCAGTTCTGCAATGTCATAGGCGGCGCGCATACTGCCACCGGGGCTTTCTGTCATCACGACTGTTTTGACTGGTCCTTCTTCCAGTTTCTTGCGGAAGAGCTGGCTGTCTTCTGGCATCACCTTGCCAAAAAGTATCAGGGTCTGGTTCGACCTGAGCATGGTCATGGCAGCGGCATTGCCTGAAAAAAGCACAGCGCACACGGAAAGGAAAGCAAAAAGTTGTTTAAGATTAGATGGCATGAAGATAAGCATTGTTATTTCGAGAAAAATTTACCTGGTGAAAGCGCGCGTCAATTCCACAAGTAGCTGCTGCTGTGAATAAGTGGAGAGCTTAACAATATGATATTAGACACTACCTATTCAATATTCAACAACGCTTTTATTACATTACCCACCGCACAGAAGGAGAAAGACACTTCGCTGATAATAGGCATCACTAACAAATATCGTCCCGTCCATATCTTAAAAAAGGTCAAAGCCATGCTCATCCTGTCTACCGCCAAGTCGCCTACTGCAAAGCAAATACTGATCGCGTATGGTGTTGCCTTGCTGGCAGTGCTCGTCCTGGACGCGGTATGGCTGGGGGTGTTGATGACATCCACCTACAAATCGTATCTGGGCGAGCTGATGCTGGCACAGCCCAGACTGATACCCGCTGCACTGTTCTATTTATTGTATTCCTTTGGGCTGACAGTATTTGGAATTGTGCCTGCATTGCGTGCGCATAGCTGGCGACAAGCCGGGCTCATGTGTTCCTTACTGGGTCTGGTTGCGTATGGAACATATGACTTGAGCAATTTGGCGACGCTAACGGCCTGGTCGCCTGTGTTAACAGCAATTGATATTTGTTGGGGTGCACTGCTGTCATGTATCGCTGGTACGCTGGCATATGTTGCTGTCAGCCGCTTTGGCTGAACGAAAAATCTTATGTCCGCACCATGTAGCAGGCATGATGTGGCCCAAAGTACAGAAATAGTCTCTCACTTGCAGGATCATGGTGATCAATAGGGCTCACTCTCCATTACCCTGCGCCTGAAAATCAGTAGCTTTGATTGGCACCCTACTCACCTGAAAGATCGCGCCATGCTTACGCTGTCACTTGATACAACACTGACCATACAACAGTACTTGATTGCGTATGGCAGTTCCCTGCTCATCATACTGGCGCTGGATGCGCTGTGGCTGATGTTGGTGATGGGCCCCTTATATAAATCCCATTTGGGTGACATGATGCTGGCACAACCAAGGATTGCACCGGCGGCAGTATTCTATTTGCTCTACGCGATGGGTGTGGTGGTATTTGCGGTGGCACCTGCCTTGCGCCAGCAAAGCTGGACTTGTGCCTTGATGTTGAGTGGATTGCTAGGCCTGATTGCCTATGCGACCTATGATCTGACCAATCTCTCTACACTCAAGGGCTGGTCGCTGACTTTATCGCTGATTGACATAGGCTGGGGTGCGCTGATGACGTCCATCGGCGGCACAGTGGCTTATTTTGTGGTCAACCGGGCGTCTTGATTGTGTTGGCATCCGAATAGCAGCCTGTGTTTTATAGCAAGACAGGTTTGTCCGGCAATTCGTTGATGTTCTCGCCGTTGGCGGGATAATGTGTATTCAGGTGCATGCCAACAGCCTGTATGCCCTGTATAACGCCTTCTTCATAGCGGTCTTGTTTAAAGGCTGTCTCAATCTGATGGCAGATCTGGTTCCACGCATCAATACCGGTTTTGCGGTAGATGCCGCGATCTGCAATGATTTCTACCTCGCGCTCAGCCAGCAACACGTAGATCAGCACGCCGTTATTGTGTTCTGTATCCCATACGCCGACCTGGGAAAAAACCTCTATCGCACGCTCTCTGGTCGTCTGGTCTGCAAACACGGCAGCACAATCAAGCGCACTCTCAATGACAAAACGGATTTCACCCAGGTGGTTTGCTTCACACTGTTTGATGGCGCGTTCTATGGCATCCAGGCTTGCAGGCGGGAAAGCGCGCTTTAACTGCGAATGCATACTCAGCATATGTTTTGCAATGCGCGGGAAGTTAAGTTTTCTCATATCACCACCGTCCCGATGCACCGCCACCGCCAAAACTACCGCCGCCACCGCTGAATCCTCCACCACTGCCACCAAAGCCACCTCGTCCTGATCCGCCATAATAGGCACCTATCCCACGCGCACCGAGTACACCGCTAAACAGGCTGAAGAACATTGCCACAATCGCGGCCAGAACAGCCATGGAGACTGCGCCAATGACAAACCAGGCAATAACACCGACCACACCACCTGTGAGAATGGCACCTGGCAACCTGCCAAAGATGGCACGCAACACGCCGCCAACGACTAAAGCGAGCACGAATAATATGGGTGCATATTGCTGAAAACCACCGTTATCAACTGCACTGCCACGAGTTTGCTCAGGCAAGGGTTCACCATCAATGACGCGCATGATCTGATCTGTACCCGCCTTGATGCCAGCATAATAGTCGCCTTGCTTGAAATAAGGCGTCATGGTCTCGGCAATGATACGTTTGGCTGTCGCGTCATTGAGGGCTCCCTCAAGACCGTAGCCGACTTCTATGCGCATGGTACGGTCATTTTTTGCCACCAGCAGGATGACGCCGTCATCCACCTTTTTACGTCCCAGTTTCCATTGCTCTGCCACGCGCAAGGCATATTGTTCTATGCTTTCTGGTGCGGTGGTTGGCACGATCAATACTGCAAGCTGGCTGCCTTTTTTAGTTTCGAAAGCTCGCAGGCTTTGTTCCAGCGTGGCTTTTTGTTCAGCGCTGAGTGTCGCGCTCAAATCAGTGACACGGGTCTGGATGGGTGGGACGGCAATTTGTGCATCGGCATCAAAGCTCAATAGCAGCACGCATGCAGAAATAAGATATCCGGCTTTTTGCAGGATATTCATTTTGCGCCGCCAGTGCTGGCTGCAGGGGCAGCAAAGTCTACGGTCGGCGGTTTGGCGATTTCTTTTTCATTCTCGACTGCGAAGTTGGGTTTGACCTTGTAGCCAAACATCATGGCTGTCAGGTTCGATGGAAAGGAGCGCACCATCACATTGTATTCTTGCACTGATTTGATATACCGGTTGCGGGCTACGGCAATACGGTTTTCTGTGCCTTCCAACTGGGCTTGCAGGTCGCGAAAGTTAGCGTCTGACTTGAGTTGGGGATAATTTTCAGTAACCACCAATAATCTGGACAAGGCCCCCGACAATTCGCCCTGTGCTGACTGGAATTTGGCAAAAGCTTCCGGATTATTCAATATTTCAGGCGTAGCCTGTATGCTGCCAACTTTGGCACGGGCATTGGTCACGCCCAGCAATACATCTTTTTCCTGTGCAGCAAAACCTTTGACGGTATTCACCAGATTAGGAACCAGATCGGCACGGCGCTGGTATTGGTTCAAGACTTCAGACCAGCTAGACTTGACTTGTTCGTCGCCACTTTGGAATCCATTGTAGCCACAACCTGACAGTACCATCATGACCATCACCGACAATAACAAGCCTAATTTGCGCATTTTAATTTCTCCGTGATTGCAAACGCGCCATCAAGCGCGTGAGATTATTCCTTAACTGGCGATTGTCATAGTGGCAGCTCAAGCCGATGACTTCGGTACGTTGGCGCACAGTGCACTTCATGCACGATGTAAGTTAGATGCAGACTAGGGCAAATTGCCCATCTAGCATTGAGGCATAACAAAGTTTGATGAACCAGGATGATCAAAAACAAAAACCCGCAAGGCTTGCACCCCGCGGGTTTTGAGCGATGATCAATGCAAAGCTGGTTTAGTAGCCTTACACCGCATCTTCAATTAACTCAGGCATGTGTCCTGACTTGATTGCGCAGGGTTTTGATCAGATCATGATTGCGCAACACGCCCTGATACTGACGTTCTACCACCAGGCGTACGTGGGTAGGCAAATCTTTTTCCAGGGCTTTGCGGTAGGCTTTTACGGCGACGTCTTCACCGCGTTCGCATTCGTTGAGCACTGTTTCGTCGTCCTTGCCAGTGACGGCCATGCGGATATTGGTCCAGGCACGGTGCAAGGCACCAGATACGCTGCTGCTGGTTTCTGGATCGCCACCCTGATTGCGTACCAGTTCTTGCAGTTCAGAGGCTGCCAGGGCGCATTCACGTCCACGCTCAGCCAGCATGGCTTTGAGTTGTGGATGACGGCCACTTGCATCTTCAGCGCAGACTTTAAATCCCTCTTCGCCATCCTTGCTGGTTTCGATGAGGTCGTTCAGGGTAGAAATGATGTCGTCGTTGTCCATGATGTTTCCTTTATTGGTAGTGAATTAGCCAGCCTTAACGCTGTACACACGCCTGCTGTATATATTTATATCCGCAGGCAGAACAGCTTGCCGACAACTTGCCTGTCGCCATGATTACTGACATGACAGGAATTTCGCCAGGGGCTTATATCTCCCGCTGACATAAGCACATACTAAAACCCGGGGACAATTTGCAATATCGGACATGGGCTTGCAGGCATGTAGGAGCTCAAGAGATTGCGGCAAGCTCTCTGAATCTCTCTGAATATCTCTGAACATATGGCTGGATTGCTGTAATGCGCACCAGGGTTCGGCCATTCATACGGCCATCAATTTTTCACTGACGTTTGCGAGTGAAGATGGTCGGTTTACTTCATCTATTCCTACAAAGCCTGGCGTCCGCGTCCTATATGGTGTGATCAGGGCCGATGCTAGTATGCAATGCAAGTCGATAACAGTTACAGCCAAGCGCTGGCTGAAGCTGGCGGATGTAAGAGCTGCCACTGGCTTACCGTATAGATCAGGATTCACCATTTTTCTGGAGAGATCGCCATGAGTATATGTCTATTTAAATGCGGAGTATTTTTCTTGCAGGGTGCAATCAGCGTTGGCATAGGTCACCTACTCGGCAGACAGCAAATGCTTGCCCGCGGCTATCAAAAGATGACCAATGCGAAGTGCCAGATCGCCATTGATGATGCACAAAAGGTGATCAGGCAATGCATTAAGCGCCAGCAAAATAGCCTTACTTCGATTTCCAGATCCTGAACACGGATTATTGCAAGCAAATGAACATCACCAGGAGAAATATATGATACCCACTAAACATTTGTTCCTTGTCGCTGGCATTGCCAGTTGGGCTTTGATGACCGCCTTCGGCAAAAAAAGATACCACGAAAAACATGCAGCCAAAAAACTGCATAAAACCGAAATCAGTACCTGGGAAGGCGAAGGCGGTAATTTACCGCCTAAAGTAAGCCGCCCGGCAACAGACAGCACAACGGCGCAATAAGCACAACGAGGCACAATATGCGCTTTGAGCGATGCAGCTAAGCAACGGCAGTCAGGCAACGCAACTGAGCAAAATCTCGCGCTTCCCAATAACAGTCAACTGGACCTGATCCAGGAAAAGGAGTAATCATGCCTAGCAATACGAGTAATGCAAATAATACGGCCACAAATACGGCTACCCCGGCAAATGATGCGGTTGTCAACGGCATCACCCATCCTGCTATCCCCTTTCCTACCGGGGATAATCCGCCTACATTCGTCGAGCAGGTGCAGACGAAAACCGCAGAAGCAGTCAAACCAGCCGTTGAAAAACTGAATGTCATCAAAGAGCAGGCTGCCGGCAAACTGGCTTCGGGCGCGAACCAGGCATTGTCAAAACTCGCCGACCATAGTGAAAAACTGTATATCAACCAGGTAAAATTGCTGGACGCCTGCCGCATCCAGGTCAGAAGGCAACCAATGACGATGCTGGGTCTCGCAGTGGCAACGGTAGTGGCGCTCGGCGTATTGTTCCGCCAGTCACGCTGAGAGCTCTGGCACCAGTAAAACAGGCAGCTCTGGTATTCATACTTGCTACCGGCTTGCCTTTTACTGATCCACAGGCTTTATGATGTTTGGGAGCAGCAGGACCAGTCTTGCTGCTCTTGTTTCAGACGGGATGCAAAATTGCCTCCCCTTACGCTCATTACATAACGGTTCAAGCAAAATTCGCTAACCGGCAAGATGAGTAAGAGATGAATAAGCATGACGAGGGAAATTTAATGGTGATTTACCTATATCCTCTGCAGATGCTATGCTATGGTCATGGGGAAGGATACTTGACAACTTTTGCAACTGTAGGGAAATTGCTAAAATCCCCTCCCCCAGAGTAGTTGATGATGCTTTGTGATGCCGTATTGAAACTAATTTCAGTTGTTCGAGCATGCCCAAATTGAAGGAAGAAAATGATACGTATTGCAGTTTGTGACGACCACCAGATTGTACGGGCCGGTTTCAAGCAGATCTTTTCAGAGGTCAGCGACTTCGAAGTCGTGGCCGAGGCAACCACGGGCCGTGAAGCGCTGGAAATTGCCAGGAAAGAAGCTTGCGACGTCATGCTGCTTGATATCAGCATGCCTGACCAGAGTGGCATAGACACCCTGCGTACCATCAAGCAAGGGCAGCCAGACTTGCCTATCCTGATTTTAAGTGGCTATCCGGCACAGCAATACGCAGTGAATCTCTTGAAAATGGGGGCTAACGGTTACCTGAACAAGGAATGTGACGCCCATGAGCTCATCAAGGCCATCAGGACCGTTTCTACTGGCCGCCGTTATGTCAGCGCTGATGTCGGTGAGATCCTGGCCCAGGGCTTCGATCATGATGCAGAAACTGCCTTGCACACTGATTTGTCTGACCGCGAATTCCAGGTGTTTTTAAGGCTGGCCAAGGGTGAATCTGTCTCTGATATTGCGCTGACACTGTCGCTCAGCGTAAAGACCATCAGCACCTATCGCACCCGCGTCATGGAAAAAATGAATCTGCAGTCAAATTGTGACCTGACTTATTACGCAATGAAGAATAATTTGCTGGAGTGAGCTGGCCAGCGCCAGGTTCTACAATTAGAACAGAATCAGAAACCAGAACGGTAACAGAGGAAGAATAAGGAAGAAGCTACTACGGTAGCTACTGATCGACACTCAATTAATCAGAATTAATGAGATTAATTAATAAGGTCAATGAGCCAGGGCCTGGATGTGGCCCACCAGATTGTCCATTTCACGGGATTTATCAAAAAAACCTTCGGCGCCAAGTGACATGGTGCGGGTTTTCAAGGCATTGCTCGGATTACTGGTAAATACCAGCCGTGAGCCATATTGACGGCCATCACTTTTCAAGCCGGACAATACAGCCAGACCACTGCCTTCGCGCAAGCCTATATCAACAATAGCAACGTCCCACTCGATAGAACGCAATTGATACAAGGCCTCTTGTTCACTTTCTGCAAAACCGATGACTTCTATATTTTCCGTCTGCTGCAATACCTCGATAAGCACAGAACGGATCCGCTGCGCGTCTTCGATTAAAAATACTTTTAATTTCTTCTTATCGTTCATTTTGTTCCAAACTCTTACGAACTGAACCTTGCGCTGATAAATGCATTTATAAGACCACGTATCCCAGAGGCCCACTACAATTCATTTTAAGGAGACTCATGCGGATTAGCAATAAGCTTTCGCGGAATTGCTTGTAGGAATAAGACTACCTATTTAAGTTTCCGGGGCTACGAAATTTTACTGTAAACTTGCGATACATAATTTATCAATTCAGGTATTGTTTTTCATGGAACCGCGAGTGATGAAAACCCTGGTTTACAACAACAGGAAAAGGGGAGAGAAAATAACTTACTCCAATTTTCTTCCGCAATCACATGCTGTTTGCAGGCGCTATTTGAGGAAATTTTCATGAATAAAAACGCATCGACTTCCATCCCGCTTTACATCACTTTCCTGTTCGTGACCTGCCTCGTCGTCCTGATCGGTAATGCCTATTCAGCATACCAGAATATGGAAAAGCTCAAGTTCAACAATGATTGGGTAGAACATAACTGGAGTGTCAAAGACAAGCTCAAGAATATCAATTTACTCATCATGGATTCTGAAAGCAGTTTGCGTGGTTATTTCATGTCCGGCAACGAGGTTTATTTGCGCCCATGGGAAATAGCAAGAACCAAACTGGAAAGTGATTTCAAGGAACTCGAAAGACTGTTGCAAGATAATCCGGCACAGATCAAGAACCTGGCAGAACTGCGCAGGCTGTATAACAGCAAAACCAAGATCTTTGAATCTGCCATGTCCACCTATAGAGAATTTGGCCTGACGGGCATCGTCGAGATTTCCAAGGTTGGTGATGGCAGGGAAGTGATGGATGAAATCCGCCTGCTCGATATCATCATGGAAAAGGAAGAAAACGAAGTTCTCGCTGCCAGGCGCCAGAATTTTTACAAGGACTATAAAGATGCCCTGTTCTTTGGCACGGCCACCAACAGCATAGCATTATTGGTATTGATACTATTTTACCGCCTGATCTACCGCAGTTTCTACAAACAGCGAGGTATAGAAAATGCCTTGAAGATAGCGAATGATAATCTTGAGAGTACGGTATTGAAACGTACTGAACAATTGTCGGTGCTGTCACATCACTTGCTGAATGTATCGGAAAAAGAAAAAGCCAAACTCGCACGAGAATTACATGATGAAATGGGCTCTAACCTGACGGCGATCAGCATGGATATTTCGGTCGTGACAGAAAAACTCAAGGACAAGGAGCCAGATCTGGTCAAGCAATTGCAAAGAACCAAACGCGCCCTGCTCGATACGGTGGATATGAAGCGACGCATCATAGAAGATTTGCGCCCCAGTATGCTCGACAACCTGGGTCTGTCTGCATCAATACAGCATTATTGTGAAGAGACGACAGCCATGGCTGGTTTGGCTTACGTGACCGATATTACAGAAGATTTCGATACCATAGACCCGGCCTGGTCTATCGCCTTGTTCCGCATTACCCAGGAATCACTGAATAATGTCATCAAGTATGCACAGGCTACCGAGGTCAAGATCAGCCTGAAACGTACCGATAAGGGTTTATGGCTGCAGGTACGTGATGATGGAATAGGCATACAGAAGGAGGCTCTGACCAAGCCCAAATCACATGGCATATTGGGTATGCGTGAGCGTGCCTTGCTATTGGGTGGCAGTTTCTCTGTCAAGCCAGGCGAGAAAAATATTGGCACTGTCGTTGAAGCATTTATTCCTTTCAAGACGTAAAAAAATCCCGTTACCTGGGTAACGGGATTTTGGATTTCATGGTCAGAATATCAGGCTTTTGCTTGCGTCTTATGTGCCCTATTATGTGCCCTAGTCTGACCAGCCAGCTCTCGCCATTTATTTCAAGCTTAATTCAAACCTAAATTCAAACCTGAATTCAAACTTTAATTGAGGCACTAGCGTGCCATGGCTGTTGAAAGTATTTGGTCAAATTCTTGTTTGGACACGCGGTAGCATTCGCCAGCATGCATCTCCAGACCTTCACGGTCGAGCATCGTGATATTGCCGCGTTTGTACTGGATCAGGCCTTCGTGCTGCAATTTGCCGGCTGCCTCTGTCACGCTTTCACGACGTACGCCCAGCATATTGGCGATCATCTCCTGGGTCACTTTGATTTCATTGCAATGCAGGCGATCCAGCCTGTCAAGCAACCAGCGTGACAATTGCTGGTCTATCGAATAGTGACGGCCACAGACAGAATTTTGCGCCATCTGGGCAAACAGGGCCTGCGTATAGCGCATCAGGATATGCTGCAACTTGCCACATTTGGCATACGCATCTTTCAAGACTGACGCTTTAAGCTTGTAGGCGTCGCCAGCACATTGCACCATCGCTGTACCCAGGGCACGCTCACCCATGACAGCAGAAATACCAAGCAAACCTTCGTGACCAGTCACGCCGATTTCTGTGACATCGCCATCAGCCAGTACGTATAACAGAGCGACTACAGCCGTAGTAGGGAAATACACATGGGACAATTTAGCGCCGTACTCATACAGTTCTTTATCGAATGGCAGATGCACCAGCTCGATATGCGGCAGCAGGAATGCAAGTTCATCTTCCGGCAAAGCAGCCAGGATATCGTTTTGCATGGGTTCATCAAGCAAGCCAACATCGGCCCGTGTTGGTGTTGTGTAATCTACTGAATACCTGCGATGTAAATTCCCGCCAGAGATCAGCGATGGATGTGGGGTCATAGAAACTTGTGTGTGAGCGATATTCATATTTGTTCCTCTTTTTCAAAGACATCCAATTTCGTTCC
Organism: Undibacterium sp. TC9W; assembly: GCF_049339865.1. Taxonomy (NCBI): domain Bacteria; kingdom Pseudomonadati; phylum Pseudomonadota; class Betaproteobacteria; order Burkholderiales; family Oxalobacteraceae; genus Undibacterium; species Undibacterium sp. TC9W. The sequence goes on from NZ_JBMPPJ010000038.1 coordinate 12,586, forward strand.
GTACTACGCCATTCATGCTTACAATATTTGCGGGTACAGAGTTTATTTTCACGACATTGACACCAGTTACTTTTTAATTTCTGATGTCTTTCGAACTGATTACACTTTAGTTTGTTATCCGTGAATCTGGCATCAGAGAGTCTGGCAGCAGCTTGTACGCTGAACGCGCTGCAAAATGTGGGACTTGTCCTACAAGAACGATGCGTCGTTGCATGAAATCTTTTTTTTTGGGGCGGTGCACACCGTGCGCATGGTGCGTACCGTACGATAGCGCACCGACAGATGAAATCGTGAAGTTCATGATGACCCACATCACAACAGTGGAGAATGATCATGAATATCTGCAAGCAAACCGTCATCGCCGCAGCTTTTGCCGCCTCTGCCCTACTCTCAGGATGTGGCAGCAGCTCACCATCCACCATGACTGGCTACCCAGCCTCGCAGGTGGGATATAGCAGCTACGGCGTGATTGAATCAATTCAAGTAGTCCAGGTCAGCAATGAAAATAAAGGCCCTGGTGCAGGCGCAATCGTCGGCGGTATCGTCGGTGGTATATTAGGTAACCAGGTAGGTGGCGGCCTGGGTAATGCTGCAGCGACAGCCGCTGGCGTTGTTGGTGGTGCGATTGTCGGTAACAACATAGAAAAAAATAATCGCAACCAGCAAGTGCGCGAAGCATACCAGATCAGTGTGCGATTGGAAAACGGTGTCTATCAAAGCATAGTCCAGGACAATATTGTCGATCTGCGTGTTGGTGCCCAGGTGTATGTCAAAGACAATCACGTCTATCGCAATTAAGTACAATTGAGTACGGTGTCAGATGCAATACCGGGTTTGACAAAATAAAAGCCATTCCAGTAATTTGAAGGAATGGCTTTTTTATTGCCTGCAAGCCTGACATCAACATCTTATATGTCATCCAGCAGCGCTTATTCACTCAATAGTTCTGCCGCAGCCTGCATGCCATCTATATGTTCTGCCATAACTTTGACGACGACGATAATTGGCACACCTAGCAGCAAACCCCAGGCACCCCATAACCAGCCCCAGAACAGCAGAGAGATAAAGACTGCGGCCGTATTCATTTGGGTGATACGGCCTGTCATCCAGGTCGTCACCACCGTGCCTACCAGCACAGCGATCGCTACCGAGATACCTGCCACCAGCAGCGCCATCGAGATGGTACCAAACTGTACATAGGCAACCAAGCAAACCGCCAGCGTCATTAAAATCGACCCAAAATACGGAATGACATGCAGCAAGCCGCCAGTGACTGCCCAGGCGCCGGCATTGTCGAGGCCTATCAGATGAAACGCTATCCATGTCAGGAAAGCCAGCAGGCCATTGGTGATCAGCAGCATAAACATGTATTGCTGCACCGAAGTGTTGATCTTGCTAAGTATCTGCACGGTAATACGCTTCTGCGTCAGCGAAGGCCCGGTAATCTTGACCAGCTTTCTCTTGAATTTATCGCCGGACAGCAGCAGGAAGAAAATAAGAAACAGCATCATGACAGTCTGCCCCAGCAAATCCATGAAGCCCAGAGAGCCAGCCAGCAGCAATTCACGCAATTTCAGTACCGGGGCTTCATTGACAACCGTCTTCTTTACAACTGGCTGACCACCTGAAGTTGCCTGGTTGGTTGCTTTTTCTATTTCTGTTGCCGCTGTCTGCATCTTTTGCATGAGACTTGCCTGACCTATCTTCAACTTGCTCATTTCGCTGGAAAACTTGCGGGTTGCTTCCGGCAACTGGTCAAGTATGGCGTCAAATTCTGTATGCAGTGAATTGACCTGGGTAGCGATAACGGTAAGCATGCTGGCCATGACAATGCTGGTAGCAATCACGCGCGGCAAGCGAAGGCGTTGCAATGCGTCGACCAGCGGGGACAAGGTATAGGCAATGAAAATGCCGAAAGTCAGGGGAATAAAAAACCGCTGGGCGGCACGCAGAGCAAAGATGAGAGCAACCGTTGCCAGTATGGTCAGGGCAAGACCGCGTGCATTGACATGTATGCCGGGAATCAGCTGAGCGGGCGCATCGGCACTTGCAGGTGCTTTGATTTCAACGACTGGGGTATCGGCGATTATCTCGTCATTATTGTCAGCCGCTCTGACCGGGCTATTTGAGGTATTGGTGTCGGTGCCGGAGGGTAAATTGGGTAGAGGTACATCCATCGCTTTTGTCCATTCATTTGCATTATTTTGATTATTGAATTAGCGATTTACAAGAGGCTATACAGAAGATGCCATACATAAAAATTTCCGGGCTTAAGCACCGTGCAAACTGGTGCCTAAGCCCGGGAAACGACAGTAGCTTAGTGCTTCTGTTCGTCTTTCAGTGATTCCTTGATGTTACCAATTGCTTTTTGCATGCTGCCTTCTACTTGCTTGGCAACACCTTTGACTTGCTGTTCTTTGCTACCGACCAGCTTGCCTGCTTCTTGTTGGACTTTACCTGCCACTTTTTTTGCTGCGCCTTTGACTTGATCCGAATTCATCATGAAGCTCCTGTAATAAAATGGGGGGACTACAAAAAATTACTTGTATCAGGCTAAGTTTCAATATTCATCAAATTAGCCTTGGCTATTACCTCAATACCACCTGATCACTGCCTGACTACCACCTGATAAAAGTAAATTGAGTTTATGTTGAGAAAAACACTGTGTCAGTGCGTTAGGCAACACATATAAAAAAACTCCACAATCAGTCCAGTTATTCACCAAGCTGTTTGCGGAGCAAGTGGCAATCACGTCTGGCTGTCACGTAATTGCCTGCAATCGAACAACAGCAAACTGCAGATTGAATTGAAATTTTCTGCGACCTGCTGGTTCTGTGCTCCTGTAGCGCTCACTTGTAACGGCTACCAATGATCACCAATGGTCATCATCAAGAACGGGCTTTGAGCAAAGCTGCGCAGAGCCCGTGACCTGATGACCAGATGGCCTATTTATTTAACGCGTATATCGTTTTTGACCGATTTAACGCCTTTAACTTCACTCGTCACATTGACGGCCTTGCTTGATGAAGCTGGATCAGCAACGAAGCCACTCAACTGGACTATGCCTTTATAAGTCTCAACATTGATTTCACTTGCTTTCAATGTTGGCTCATTGAGGATGGCAGCTTTCACTTTAGTCGTGATGAGCGTGTCATCTATGTATTCGCCAGTGCTTTCCTGTTTTGCAGTTGAAGCACAACCGACCATCAAAACCATCATGCTTGCCAGAAAAATGCCAGTGATTTTTTTTACGAAGTTATTCATTTTTATACTCCTTGATTAGGATTTCACTTGTTTATATGCCAGACGGAAAAGTTGCTTTAGATGCCTGCACTTACTATATCAACTGTCTGTGAGCTTCAGTCTTACCCGTCAGTCTCTGAGAGAGTGATTTTTATCGTTCAGGCATGGGATGTATCGTAGCAGCGGCTATAGCTGCCAGATATAGGACGCTGGACCGCGAGTTTGTAGGACTCAAGGAAATGCAGGCAGGCAAGAGTTTTCGACCCTACCTTGTATTGCCTTGCATTGTGGCCCGGCCAAAGCTGAGAATTTTTATCTTTTTGCGTTCAAAAGCTGAGCCGGTGCTCTCTCGAAATAAGAGATGGCAGCATCATGAAATACATAGAGCACCTGATCAGGTGCAAAGTCTTCAAAAACAAGTTTTTTCAAACTGGCCCGCTCGGCCTCTGTCAGCAAATTGATATTATTCATGGACAGATGCCAGACCTCGGCATAGTATTCGGCAAAAAAACCAGCGACGCCATGCCCAAAGGAATCCGAGATCAGTAATAGTCTGTGCCCCTGTTGCTTATCATGCCGGTAACGGCTGACATCGCCTAAGGAAGCAGCCACACCCTTCCATTCTGGGAAGCAGGCAACTCCCGCACAAGCAGTAATGCCTGCCAGGGCGTAATCAGGCTCACGGGTTGGCACGTTGAGTGTGACGCCAGGCAAGAATTGCTGGATGTCTGAAGGCCGGTCGTGCAACTGACCAGATAAGGTAATCAACCTCGGATGTTTAAAATATTTTTCAGACAGCCATTGCGCCAGCGCTTGCGGGCCCATGCCTGTCCAGTGAAAAGTATTTTTTGGATACACTTCGGTTTTGGCCTTGAGCGCCAGCATCTCGGACAAGGGATAGATCACTCTGCCTGCCAGGCCTGGTTTTTGATCAAGGCTGGCAATCACGCCTGGCAAGGTGGGGGTATATAGCTTGCACTGGCTTTGCAACCAGTCTGGCATTTTTTCTGCATAGACGATGGGTTTGGTAGGCACCATGAGCAAGTAACTATCGGCCTTGGTCTGCAAGGCAGTTTGCATGAAGCCCGACGCAGTTTCTACCATGCCGGCACGGTCTTGCGCAGTCACATTTTTACCGCACAGGAAGTGCACCATGCCCAAAGGGGTATTGGCAGCATGTGAGTTAAAGAAGATATATCCATCTTTGCCTGCAGTCAGTTGCACGGCATTGATATCCCCGAGCAGGTGATAACGCAGACTGTTATTCCATGCCACCAGTTGACTCCTGAGACCAAAGTGATCGTTCAGATAGGCATCGGCTACGGATGGGAATTTCAACACATCTGCCATGTTCGCAGGCAATACCGGTGCGCTTGCCAGGACGCGGTTTTCCGTGTTGCTACCATGCCATTTGCCACTCAGGTGAATGAGGGCTGGCAGTATCAACAAGCCAAAGAAAGCAAAGATAAAGATTACCCTGCTATAAAATCGCTTTTTATAGGTAGTGGATGATGTGGCTGGACTGGATGTTTTCATCTTTAGCTTCCAGTCTCAAAAACGGAAATAAATAAAAGGATTGTAAGCTCCGGTCGCCAAACTGACTGCCGACAAGACAAATAGCATCAGGCTAAGAACAGGTGCGATCATCCTTACAGTTACCAGCAGTTTATTCAGTGCCTGTGCGATGGGAAGAGACACCAGGAAACCGGCGCAAAGAGCTGTGATGACCGTGCCATTCATAAAACTCATGACAGGCGCGATCGCATTGTCTGCAGGCATGCCGCCTGCCATGGCCTGCAGGTAATGCAGGGCCTGGGCAAAACTGTCGCAACGGAAAAACACCCAGCCCACCATCACCACCAGCATCGTATACACATGCCTGCATGCCCTGGGCAAGGCTGCCAGCACTTTTTGCAGACCGCTACGTTCCAATACCAGAAAAGCGCCGTGATACAGGCCCCAGGCCACAAAGGTCCAGCTAGCGCCATGCCAGAGCCCGCACAGGAAAAACACGATAAACAGATTGCGGTAGGTGGCAAGACTGGAGCCACGGTTTCCACCGAGAGGTATATACAGATAGTCACGGAACCAGCGCGACAAACTCAGGTGCCAGCGTTGCCAGAATTCAGTGATAGATTGCGCGACATAGGGATAATTGAAATTGCGCGGAAACGTAAAGCCAGTCACCAGGCCCAGGCCTATCGCCATATTCGAATACCCAAAGAAATCAAAATAGATTTGCAGGGTATAGCAGGTGATGCCCAGCCAGGCGCTGGCCAGCCCCAAAGCCTCTGGTGCCAGTGAAAATATCTGGTCAGCAGGCAAGGCCACACTATTGGCGATCAAGACTTTTTGTGCCAGACCGAGGATAAAAATCTTGATACCCAGTTCCACCCTGCGCACAGTATGGTGACGCTGGTGTAATTGCCTGGCGATGGTAGAGAAACGAATGATGGGTCCTGCAATCAATTGCGGGAACATGGTGATATACATGGCAAGGGCAAACAAATTCTTTTCATGCGCAGTCTTTTTGCGATAAACATCCACCAGATAAGAAATCGCATGGAAGGAAAAGAAAGAAATACCCAGCGGCAGCGTAACTGCCTCTGCCTTGGGCATGGCGATGCCCACACCATTCAGCACAGCATACAGACTATCAAGCGCAAAATTGAAATATTTGAAGTAGGCCAGCAAGAGGAGATTAAAACCTATGCCTGCGATGAAGATGGATTTTCCTGTACCACCTTTTTCTTGTGCCCGGCCCATGCCCAGCCCACACAGGTAATTGAGCAGGATGGAAGTCAGTAATAAGGGCAGGTTCTTTGGTTCGCCCCAGGCATAAAATATCAGGCTGGCGAGCAGCAAGACAATATTGCGGATATGGCGAAACGGCAATGCGAAATACAAGACGAGAAAGATCGGTAAAAAATAAAATAAAAAACTAACCGTACTAAAAACCATGTTTTGTACTTTCTCTTGTGCTTACTTATTTGTACTTATTTGTTTGTGCTTGCTTGTACTTGCTTCTTTGTACTTGCTTCTTTGTACTCGATGATCAAAGCACCTGCCATTTCCATATATGGCCTGCGCATCAGCAAAATATGTGTCCGGTGCGGGATTTTAATGCCATGTGCTGTAAAAAAGAAGCACAAGCCTGTTTTTACCTTTGGTCAGACACTTTACTACGCCTCAATCAAGATAAATCGGAGTCATACCGGACAGTTTCAGCGATATTCTTTTCTGGCTTACTTTGCACGATTTACAATGATACGCATGACTACAGAAACCACGAGACAGAGTTACCCTCTTACCCCGGCTCAGGAGTGGTTTGGCGAGTCTTTCAGCAATTTGCATCCTCTCCTACAGCAAATCCATATTCATGGCGGTACGCTGCAAGGTGAGATAGATATCAAGCTGGGCAAGGGTCTGGCTGGCTTTCTGGGACGCAGGCTGGCAAAGAAGCTTGGCGTGCCGACCACACACGACCGCTCAGGCTACAAGGTCAGTATCAGTCATGCGCAAGGGAAATTGATTTGGGCCAGAGAATTCATTGCGAACGATGGAAAGGTAGAAAAACTGGTCACTGTGTTTGCACCGCATGGCCAGTATCCGCATGCTTATTGGCAAGAGAGCACAGGGCTGATGCATTTCCGCCTGACGGTAGATATTCTTGAAGGCGGCGGCTGGAGCTGGCGCGTTCTTGCGGCGCACCTGCACGGCATACCCTTGCCTGTGAAGCTGTTTCCGCAATCGCAAGCCTATAAATGCATAGAAGATGGGCGTTACCGTTTTTATGTAGGCTTTGTCATGCCTGGCCTGGGCTTGCTGCTCAGCTATTCTGGCTTGCTGGAACTTGCGCCTGTAACGGTTTCTGCATCGCCAGCAGATAGCCTACCCCCATGAAACCATGCAGGCGAAAGTGCTGGGTCAGCGGGTTATAGCCCAGGCCATGCTGGTCCTGCAAGACCAGGCTGCTAGAGTTTGCCACGGCAAGTAATTCTGCTGGTTTGATAAATCGCGCATATTGATGCGTACCTCGCGGCAGGATGCGCATGAGATATTCCATTCCCACAATCGCCAGCACATAACTCAGGGGATTGCGGTTGATCGTTGAGAAAAATACCCAGCCACCAGGTTTGACCATCTCTGCACAGGCCTGGATGACAGCAGCGGGAGATGGCACATGTTCCAGCATTTCCATGCAGGTAATGACATCGTAATGCCCAACATGTTGTCCGGCCCATGCCTCGGCACTGCTTTTGGCATAATTCACATCTACGTCCTGGCCTTGCGCATGCCACTGGGCGATTTGCAAGGGTTTATCAGCCAGGTCTATGCCTGTGACTTTGGCACCCTTGCGCGCCATGGATTCTGCCAAAATGCCGCCGCCACAACCCACATCCAATACCTGCTTGCCTGCAAGCAGGGCCAGGCTGTCTATCCATTCCAACCTATGTGGATTAATTCTGTGCAGGGGTTTGAATTCTGAATTCTCATCCCACCAGCGGCTTGCCAGGCTATTGAAACGTGCCAGTTCGGCTGGGTCGGCATTGCTTGCTATCGTATGAATTGTGCTCATGACATTCTCTATTGATTGATGATGGTCGAGTCAGGGTCTTACCAGTGACCGCGCCTGCGGTTCCAGCGGTACAGGTGTCTGGCGATGAAGTTATACAGTGGCCGCGTCAAAAAACTCAGCCTTAGTGTCAGCCAGGCCAGCCAGCGACGGCCACTGGTTTGCGACCACAAGGCAGCCAATGCCTGCTCACCTGTAAGCAGCTCGCCATTGGCATTGCGCACATGCAGGCGCTCACGTACGGTTTCCAGCTCGCTGCTAATTTCCTTTACTGCATCAGGGTCAGTATGCACATCTACCCATTTGATCTTGCAAGTCTGCATGCGCCCGCGCTGATCGCGTATGCCAGCATCACATACTGGGCAGGCACTGTTGTAATAGACCGTCGTGCTGCCTGCAATGTCTTTGTCAGTTTCCATGATACCTGTCTGCCTTTCTTCAGTTCACGATTCAAGCATATCCCTTATTTAGCTAAATGTCTAATTATCTAATTAACTTCACCATCGCCAGCTAAAATGCTATGATGAGTAATCAACAGTCTTTGCGTATTATGGAAAAAGTATTTGAAGCCCTGGCATCAACGCCACGCCGGAAGATTCTGGCTTATTTATCGGAGACAGAATTGTCTGCCGGAGAAATTGCTGCGCGTTTCGACATGACCAAGCCATCCTTGTCCAAGCATTTGCGCATACTGGAATCAGCAGGACTGATTGCCAGCGACAAACGCGGACAATTTGTCTTTTACCGCCTTCAGGGAGACAATCTGGCAAATACGCTGGCTAATTTCATGCAGGCAGTATGCCCAGTATCCAAAGCCCTGAAAAAAGAAAGCAAGGCTTTGGCGACGAAAAAGTCTGTTGGAAAAACAGTTTAATCAATCAAGACTGGCAATTCACTATCTTGCTTTTGCAGCCTTGTCTGTGGAGAGGCAATAACCCTGCTTATCAAGGCAGGTTGGGCCAGGGGATTATTTTTATCGGTAAATAATTTCTTGATCAGATAGGCCATGCGGTTTTTCTGGAAGTCGTCGTAGCCGCTTAATATACGCTCAACTGTTGCAAGCTGGTGTTCCAGTTCTATGCTCACCATGGGTGAAATCCAGTCTGTACGCCATGTCATTATTGCGCCACTATCCAGCTCAAGATTGCCGAGCACCGGATTGTCGCCCGAAATTTCGCAGGCCAGCGCGTGACTGAAATCCTCGGCATAAAACTTTCTTAAAGTTCCCAGTCCAAAATCGATAAGGTATTGCTCATCGACTATGCAGACAGCATGACCTTCCTTTTGCTGATCATCCGCAAAACCCTTATAGCCTATGTAAAAAACACCGTTATTTTGCGTGATTTCGACATAGCATCCCTGGACTCTGGCTGCATAGCCTTTTTTTGACAGGATGCGCGCCAGCATGGCAGACATCGCAAAACAGCAACTACCATATTGCTTGAAAAAATCGAGAATTTCAAAATCATCTGCGACCTGCCTCAGTTCATGGGCAAGTTTGCGGTCTTTTACTACTTGTAGAAATGCGGTGTTCATTGTTACGAATGAAGACAATGAATGAAAATTCATGCACCTTCAAAAATATATATTTACAAAAAGCAATAATATAAAATTCGCAATGATTTGTACGTGATAAATCGTAATTACTTGTAAGCAGATGTTTCTACTTGGTCTCTATTTTCTGCCATTTCCCGCCATTTCCAGCTGACTCAGGCTAGCAGACTTGTGCAAGAAAACCAGACATGGTTTAGCGCGGAGCTTCAACCAGCATGCTGGTGATGCGCCTGACCAGAGGCAAGATCAGCAACAAAGCGGGGAAAGCAAACACCCACGACAATGCCCAGGAACCCATCCAGATTTGCAGGAAATGATCTACCAGGCCGACGCTGCGCAAGGTACTGATGAAAGAAACGATAAAGGTCATCAGTATGGATAACAGCAAGGGCATGACAAATCCTGCATAAGGTGCTGGCAATTTACGCATGTGATTAACCAGGAAAATAATATTGAGTTTTCATAAAATTCCCACGAGCCCGCTAGTCTGTTCACCGCACTGCTGACGCAGATTGTCAGCAATGTGCAAAGGATTTGAAAGAAAGTCAGCAACTCAGTGTAATTGCCCATAAAACAAAAGTAAACAAGGGACAGATAAGAGTTCATGCTTGCCTTGCCAATGCTATTGCGTGTAATTTGACGGCTTTTCAGTCGCTGCAAGCGCTTATGATCCCCCAAGATAATTTACAGCAAACTTTTTATCAGGTAAGTACTGCAGCTATTGGCTACCCATCTCTCCAAGAAAACCTTGATTGCGAAGTCTGCATCATAGGAGGTGGTTTTGCTGGCCTGGCAACGGCAATGGGCTTGATGGAGCGTGGTGTCAGCAATATCGTCTTGCTGGAAGCGGAAGTGATAGGCCACGGCGCCTCTGGCCGCAATGGTGGTTTTGTGTTTGGCGGTTTCAGTCTCGACAATGCAAGCCTGATCAAACAGGTTGGCCTTGAACCTGCGCGCAAGCTGTATCAATTGACGCTGGATGCAGTTGCGCTGATACGCCAACGCATCACGCAACATCAGATGGAATGCGACGTCAACGATAACGGTGTCTTGCTCGCCAACTGGTTTGATGATGCAAAAAAACTCCAGCAACAAAGAGATTTCATGCTGCGCGAATTTGAAGTCGATTGGACACCGTGGTCGCGGGAACAGACCCGTGCAGTGTTGCATACTGAGCGTTATTTTGGCGCCCTGCATGAGCAAAATGCATTTCATTTCCACCCGCTGAAATATGCCCAAGCCCTGGCCAGGGTTTTGAGCTCTGGGGCTGTGCGTATCCATGAGCATAGCCGCGTAAGCGCGATTGATGCCAGTAGTGCTGAAAAGATTGTGCGTACGGGAAACGGCTCCGTGAGAGCACAACATGTGGTCGTCTGCTGCGGCGGCTACATAGAAAAACTTTATCCACAATTGGGGCACTCGGTACTGCCTATCGCCACCTATGTCATGGCGACTGAAAAACTGGGCGACAAACTGGCAAGCGCGATGCAAACCGGCGCTGCGGTTTATGATACCCGCTTTGCTTTTGATTATTACCGGCCACTGGCAGACAGCCGCCTGCTCTGGGGCGGGCGCATTTCCATACGCGACAGGCAGCCCGCCGAAGTCGCTGATTTACTGTATGGGGATATGCTCAAGGTGTATCCGCAACTGGCTGGAACAAAGGTCGAATATGCGTGGAGCGGCCTGATGAGCTATGCCCAGCACAAGATGCCACAAATTGGCTGCCTGCCTGACGGTATCTGGTATGCCATGGGCTTTGGCGGCCATGGCATAGCACCAACCACGCTGGCTGGCGAAGCCGTGGCGCAAGCTATCGCTCACAAGCAGACTTTACCTCATGGACTTGATCACTACGGCTTGCCACCTGCCTTTGGCAGTATGGGCTTGATGGCCGTACAATGCGCCTATTGGTACTATGAATTGCGCGACTGGCTACGCGGATAAACAGTTTAGCAGTGCAGAATATGTCGCAATTCAAAAGATACGGTAAGATCATGCCATGAAGCCACATCTTGTTGTCGCCCTTGCCTATGATCAATTGTGTACCTTTGAATTTGGCTGCACGGTTGAACTGTTTGCCCTGAACCGCCCGGAACTGGGTGTGGACTGGTATGACTTTGCTGTCTGCGCTGCCGAGCCTGGTAAGTTGCGGGCCGCCGGCGGTATTACGGTAGAAGTGCCGCATGGCCTGGACATGCTGGATCAGGCTGACACTATCATCATCCCTGGCTGGCGTGATGCTGATGAAACGCCACCGCCAGCTTTACTGGAAAAAATTCGCCTCGCACATGCGCGTGGTGCGCGTATCTGCACAATCTGCTCTGGCGTGTTCATCCTCGCTGCTGCTGGCATACTCGATGGCAAAACCGTCACTACTCACTGGCGTTATGCCGAAAAATTGCTGAGACGCTATCCAGAAATCAAGGTACAGGCAAACGCCTTGTATGTAGATCAGGGGCAGATCATGACTTCAGCAGGTTCTGCCGCCGGGCTGGATATGTTGCTGCATCTGGTGCGCAAGGATTATGGTGCGAAGGTAGCCAATATGGTCGCACAGCGCCTTGTGGTACCGCCACATCGCGAAGGTGGGCAGGCACAGTTTGTACCACGCCCCATGCCCGCAGATGAACATGCACGTCTGGCCAAGTTAATGGACTGGGTCAGATCCAACCCCGCCCTGCCGCATAATCTGGCCTCGATGGCCGAAAAAGCAGCCATGAGTACCCGCACCCTGCAACGCCATTTCAAGGACAGCACAGGCATGGCGCCAGGTGAATGGCTGATACGTGAACGCGTTGCCATCGCCAAGGAATTGCTGGAGTCACCAGCAAGCAGCCTGCCACAGATCGCCGAGCTGGCAGGCTTTGGCTCAGAAGAATCCCTGCGCCGCCATTTCCGCCGCATCGTTGCTAACAGTCCCGGCAATTATCGCAAGCAATTTTCTGTTGATGCTCAAACACCCGCCTAACAGTCGAAGGTTTGCGCTGCAAAAAAAAAGGGCTGCACGGTCAGCATGCAGCCCTGTCAAGCGCTCTGCAAAACACTTACTTCATTAGCTCACCAAACCATGCACCGTAGGCTGGTAATTCCACCAGACCATCGGTGACTTGCCCTGGCAAGTCAGCGTCCTTCAATTGCACTGCATTCTGAGTTGCTGACCAGTTGAAACTGACAGGCTGGCTTCCGAGGTTGAATGCCGCCAGCAGACTATTGTTGCCGGCCAGGTCACGGCGTATCGCCAATACAGGATCGGGGGCATCGAAGAAGCTGATTTCTCCCCGGCTGAGTTGCGGATACTTCTTGCGCCAGGCCAGGATATGGCGGGCGAAATTCAAGACAGACTGATCATCCTGATCTTGCGCAGAAACTGCATGTGCCGCATGTTCCGCCGGAACCGGCAACCATGGTTTGCCAGAACCGAAACCGGCATTTAACTGATCTGCCTGCCAGGGCATGGGCGTGCGGCAACCATCGCGGCCCTTGAATTCTGGCCAGAAAGTAATGCCATACGGGTCTTGTATATCTTCATAGGCGATGTCGGCTTCTGTCAGCGCCAGCTCATCCCCCTGATACAGGCAGGGTGTGCCTTTCAAGGCCATTTGCATGGCCAGCAGCATTTTAGCAAATTGCGGCGTTGCTCCTGCCCCACCCCAGCGTGTCATAACGCGTACAGAATCATGGTTACCCACAGACCAGGATACCCAACCACCTTTGACCCGCGCTTCGTATTCCTCCACTTGCTGGCGTATGTAGGCAGCAGAATACGTCGCCGTCAGCAAATTGAAGCTATAAGCCATCTGCAATTTATTGCCATCGGCGGTGTAATCTGCCATCACTGCCAGCGAATCATCTGCCCCTACTTCACCAATGGCGATCGCGCCATATTCATTCAACAAGCTGCGGATTTTTTCCAGGAAAGCCAGATTCTCTGGCTGCGTCTTGTCATGGATATGCGCCTGCATGCCATAAGGGTTATTGTCCTGCACGGTCTTGTTATCGCGCACCTGGCTGGGTGGATTATCCCGCAAAGACTGGTCATGGAAATGGAAATTGCAGGCATCAAGACGGAAACCATCCACACCACGCTGCAGCCAAAAACGCATATTGTCGAGATGCGCCTGTTGCACTTCAGGGTTGTGGAAATTCAGGTCAGGCTGGCTGACCAGAAAATTATGCATATAGTATTGACGGCGGCGTGCGTCCCACTGCCAGGCAGAACCGCCAAATACAGACAGCCAGTTATTCGGCGGTGAGCCGTCAGCCTTGGGATTGGCCCACACATACCAGTCGGCCTTGGAGTTGTCACGGCTCTTGCGGCTTTCCACAAACCAGGGGTGCACTTCCGAACAGTGCGACAAGACCTGGTCTATCATGATTTTCAAACCCAGTTCATGCGCGCGTTTGAGCAAAGCATCAAAATCAGCCAGCGTGCCAAAGATGGGATCGACATCGCAATAGTCTGCCACGTCGTAACCAAAGTCTTTCATCGGCGATGTGAAGAAAGGCGAAATCCAGACGATATCGACGCCCAGGCTGGCAATGTAATCAAGTTTAGAAGTAATACCAGGCAAATCACCTATGCCATCGCCATTGCTGTCTGAAAAACTGCGCGGATAGACCTGGTAAATCACGGCATCACGCCACCAGTCACTTGTTTGCTCTTTGTTAGAGTTATTCATGGATATGGAGTTTGATTATTAATCTGAAAAGCAAGACCTCTGTGTCTCTGCGATTAAGGGTCTCCGCATTCAAATATCAGCACTATCCGAAAAGGATAATCGCTCATTCAATATTGCAGAGACACCCAAAAATGCAGGATACTCTGCCGTGATCAGGTAAGTCGGTATTTGCGCCAGATAATCGGCAAAGCGCCCTTTCGCTTCAAAGCGCTGGCGAAAAGCTGACTGGGTAAAAAACTCACCCAGGCGCGGCACTATGCCGCCACCTATATATACACCACCAGTCGCTCCCAGTGTCATGGCCAGGTTACCTGCGATAGTGCCCAGCATGGCGCAAAAATAATCGACGGTGCGTGTGCAAATTGCACAACTGCCATCCAGTGCGCGACGAGTGATATCGGCTGCATTCATTGCTTCAGTATCGGCCTGTTTATCCATTTGCGCCAGGATGCGGTACATCAATTCCAGACCCATGCCCGAGATCAATCTTTCGGCGGAGGCATGCGGATATTCTTTCCAGACCTCGCGCAGAATTGCTATCTCCAACTCACTGCTGGGAGAAAAACTCACATGTCCACCTTCACTGGACAATGCGACCCAGTGCCCGCCAGAGGGAATGATGCCGGACACACCCAGGCCGGTACCGGGACCGATCAAACCTATGGCGCGATTGGGCTGGGCATGGCCACCACCTATCTGTACACGCTCATTAGCAGCCAGATGCGGCAAGGCCATTGCCAGAGCGGTGAAGTCATTGACGACTACCAGATTGTCAAACCCGGCAGCCTGCCGTAAAGATTCTATGGAAAAAGTCCAGTGATGATTGGTCATGCGCACCACATCACTATCGACAGGATTGGCAATGGCGATAGCCGCATTTTTTACCGGCGACTGGCATACGGCCAGCACTTCAGGACTGGATAAATAGGCGGCGATGGCAGATTGCAAGTCAGGATAGGCATTGCATGGCAATACAGCAATAGCATTAAATTCGTGACTATTTATTTCCAATGCGAAACGTGCATTGGTGCCACCTATGTCTGCCAGCAAGCGTGGGCCGGCATTGCATGATTTTTTTGGATTATTGCTCAACATCTCACCATTCATTTTTTTTGCGCCTGAGTGGATCTGAAATAAGAAAGCAGGCCACGATCAGATTTTATGTAGCAATACTACATATATCAACTGCACATGTCTAACAAATTTGCGATTATTGGGTTAGAATTTGAAAAAATATTGGCGTAAATCTGACTTTAGCTACAATAAAACCGGTAAAACTAGCCATGAACTCGATTTTATTTATGTAGTCACACTACTTTCATGTGATTCAAACATATCTACAATCAGAGTAAAGAAGCTTGTTTTACCCAGGAGACTGTTTTGTTTTTTGAACAAGCCATTGCTCATGCAAAGAGCCGCCTCATCTTTTTGCTGGCGTGCGTACTCGCGACTTGTGCCGCAACTTGTGGCAGCCATGCCGTCGCCAGCGATGCGCCAGACACAGACCTTGCTGCATGCAATGCAGGTCCAATTGAGAGCACATTATCGCCAGCCGCGATGCCAGCTACAGAAGCACGTGCCTATTGGCTTTCCAGCAAGTTAATACGCTGGCCTGGCTTGGCAGCGGACAACAAAGTCAGGCTATACATCTCCAGGACAGCTCAACTCAAACTCAGCAAGGGCACTAAACCAAGCGGCTTTGATGAAGTGATTGCACTGACCGGATCGGACGCGACACTCGACAGCGGTATTGCGAAACGCTTTGCCTATATCGGATCGGGCAAGGTATATGAACTTACACATATCGGTTTGCAAGAATTACGCTCATTGCAGCAATCACAAGTAATGGTCGTCGCAGAAGATAATGAAGGCCGGGTTATTGATTACACGGGCTTGCAAATTGCCGGTGCGCTCGATGATTTATACAAGACAGCAGGCAGCCTCAATGATTACGGCGCCAGCATTCGCAAGGCAGCAGCTACCAATAAAACGCAGACACAATTCCGGGTCTGGGCACCGACGGCGCAACGGGTTTCGATTTGTCTATACCCAGATGGCAAAGCCAAATCTACAAGCATACTGCCCATGCAATCCGATACCGATACAGGCAACTGGCAGGCCAGTGCCGGGGTGGATTTATCCGGCAAGTATTACACCTACCTGATCGATGTTTACGTACCAGGCAGGGGCCAGGTACGTAATCGCGTTACCGACCCCTACTCCATCAGCCTGACGACAGATTCAAAGCGCAGTTATATCGCTGACCTGTCTTCCAGCAAATTAAAACCCCTGGGCTGGGACGAGCAAACGCCAAACACCAAAGTAAAAAATCAGACCGACATGCAAGTCTATGAATTGCATGTACGGGATTTTTCCATCAATGACACAACGGTGAGACCTGCCTGGCGCGGCAAGTACCTGGCCTTTAGCGAAACAAACTCCAACGGCATGCGCCATTTGCAAGCCCTGAGCGCAGCGGGTATGACAGACATCCATTTACTGCCTGTCTTTGACTTTGCCACCGTACCTGAAGCAGACTGCCAGACACCCATGATCAGAGGCCGGGCCGATGGCGAAGAACAACAAAAAATTGCTACACAATATGCCGACAAAGATTGTTATAACTGGGGTTATGAGCCATATCACTATAATGCGCCCGAGGGTAGCTATGCCACCGATGCCAGCGATGGAGCCAGGCGCATCATGGAATTCAGGAAAATGGTCATGGCCTTGCACAAGGCAGGTTTGCGCGTAGGCATGGACGTGGTTTACAACCATACTGCAGGGGCCGGACAAACTGCCTACTCAGTATTGGACCGCATTGTCCCCGGCTACTATCAGCGCCTGAACCAGCTCGGACAAATGGAACGCTCCACCTGCTGCGACAATACCGCCACAGAAAATGCCATGATGGCCAAGCTGATGAGCGATTCTGTACTCTTGTGGGCACAGCATTACAAAATTGACTCCTTCCGTTTTGATCTGATGGGACACCAACCCAGACAGGCAATGGAAGACATGCAAGCCAGGTTGTTACGAGAAACTGGACGCCAGATTCAGTTCCTCGGGGAAGGTTGGAATTTTGGTGAAATTGCGGACGGCAAGCGCTTTGTCCAGGCATCACAGCTATCATTGAATGGCAGTGGCATAGGCAGCTTCAGCGACCGCGCCCGCGATGCCATACGAGGTGGCGGCCATGGCGATGCAGGCGAAGGCATCGTCAAAAACCAGGGTTACATCAATGGCCTGTTTTATATGCCAAACGCCCTGGCCGACAAGGCCAGGCCACAGCAGGATCTTTTGCGCGCAGCCGACATGCTCAGGCTGGGCCTGGCAGGCTCAGTACGCAACTTCAGCATGCAGACCTTTGATGGCAAGACCAGGCAGTTAGAGGACATCGATTATGCTGGTCAGCCCGCAGGCTATGCCAGCCAGCCTGGCGAAGTCGTCAACTATGTAGAGAACCACGACAACCAGACCCTGTTCGACATCAATGCCTATCGCCTGCCGCTGGACACCAGCAGCGCAGACCGCGCCCGCATTCAGGCTGTGGCCCTGGCAACAACAGCTTTCAGCCAGGGTGTAGCTTATTACCATGCGGGCGTTGATATCCTGCGCTCCAAGTCCATGGACAGCAATAGTTTCAATTCAGGCGATTGGTTTAACCGGCTGGACTGGAGCTATGGCGACAATTATTTCGCGACAGGCTTGCCACCAGAAAAAGACAATGCCCAGTTTTACCCTTACATCAAGGCAGCACTGAAGCAGGCGAATATTAAACCGACCCGCGCAGATATTGCCTATAGTCGCGATCAATTCCGTGATTTATTGCAGATCAGGGCAAGTTCCAGCCTGTTCAGATTATCGACTGCGTCCGATATCGCACAGCGCCTGCGTTTCTATAATACCGGCCCCGCGCAAAATCCCTTGCTGATAGCAGCGAATCTGGATGGCAGGCAATTGGCAGGGGCGAACTTTGCTTCCATCATGTATTTCATCAATATCAGCTCACAGACGCAATCATTAACCATAGACGGACAAAGCCAGCGCAGCTATCAATTGCATCCTACACATTTGCTTACACAAGCAGCAGATAAACGTGTGGCAGCAGAAGCGAAGTATGAGAGTATCAGCGGGCGGTTTACGATTCCCGCCCTGAGTGCCGTGGTCTTTGTAGGACAATAGGAAGGCAAGTGGAAGACAGCAAGATCTTTTTTGGAGCACGGCTTCATGAGTGCAATCTTGGTTTTAGTGCGCAACAGGCATCATGCAGTGCAAAGTTCTTCCATACAGATGCCTTATTGATGCAAAAGCCGACCTTGTACATGGTTCAGATATTGCTTATTGCTTGACTGTTTTGAAGATGAAATACACAAGGAAATTGCGCTCGGCGGGGCACAAATCAAGCAGTACAAATTATTTGGGACAGGGATTCATATGCTTGCTAAAAAAAATATGAAAAGTTTTCAGCCAAGAAACGCAAATTTAACACCAACAGCGGTTATTATTACCGCCTTCATATTCTAAGATCGAGGAGACAGCCGGAATGGATTTTTCAAATCGCCAGCAAGAGCCGGGGAAGAAGTTTATAGGCTTAGGGCTGGTTATCGCATTTCACGTACTGGTGGTATATGCCCTGGTATCTGGATTGGCGCGCAAAGCGATGGAAGTG
>NZ_JBMPPJ010000039.1:0-29326 GCF_049339865.1 Undibacterium sp. TC9W
GGCAACGGCGGCTGTCACAGCCAGGAGTGTTGCAGCCAGGAATGCGGAGAAACGGGTTTTCATTGAGGTGCTTCCTTTTAACAAAATAAGGTTGGTATTGCTTACTGCTGTTTTTATGTATTACTTGAATATTAAACTTTAAGACCAAACATCTTCACCACAGAGACACAGAGTCACAGAGAAAAGCAAGAGGAAGGATTTCGTTTTGCACAGAACTGATTGAGTAAATACTTGTTGCTTTTTCTCTTTCAGGTTTCTCTGTGCTCCTCTGTGTCTCCGTGCCTCTGTGTTGAGAGGTCTTGATCTCTTTTATTCCAACTTCCAAACGTATTGAACTTTCGCCCAGGTCTGTTGTGGTTTGCCATCGACGGTACCTGGTTTGTTTTTGCAGGAACCTGACATCAACTGGGATTTCACCGCATTGTCGAGACCGCGGAAACCGCTGGATTTGTCGATCTTGACGTCGGCGACAGAACCATCTGCACCAATCAGGACGGACAACAGGACGGTGCCTGTTTCTTCATTACGCAGGGAGGCACGCGGATATTCCGGTTTGCATCCACCGACGTTGAAGTCGATCACGCCTGGTATCGTGACGGGACCTGTGGCCTTGGTTTCTGCAACTGGTGCAGGTGGGGCCTGGGTCTTGGTGAATGTCGGGTTTTCTGGCTTGACATTCGATACCGCTGATATCGCTGGCTGTTGCTGGACCGGCTGCTGGACCTGAACTTCCGGTGGCGGAATGAACGGTGGCGGCGGGGCCAACAATTTTGGCGGCGGCGGCGGCGGGGTGTCTGGTGGCGGTGGCGGTGGCTTCACTTCTTCTACCAGCTTGACTTCTGCTGGCTTGATCACCACTTCCATCGCTTTGCGCGCCAATCCAGATACCAGGGCATATACCACCAGTACGTGAAATGCGATAACCAGCCCTAAGCCTATAAACTTCTTCCCCGGCTCTTGCTGGCGATTTGAAAAATCCATTACTGCTCCCCCTATTATTGTGAAGATATTTTCACCAACCGGCTCCCATACACGACAGCAATAACAGGTTCAGGACCAGGAGCAGTTTGCATCGCATTGCTTGGATAAATGATGCGTCAATTCATGTGTCTGCAATTTTGCAGACGCACGCATGTCCCGAACTTTATCCTTGCAGGAAAACACAAAAATACCACTCCCGTACAACTTGCCCTGAACAGCCTTGAATACGTCTTAAGTAAGCGCCAGTCTTTAGAATCTGGCTCACTGTAGTGTCCTCACAACTGGTTGTCAAGAGGTATCTATGTGGAATTAAGTCTACCATTTTCAGGACATCCTGAAAGGCTCAAATCAGAAGGTATTATGAGCCTTGCTCAAGCAAAAATTCACGTCAAAACAATGACACATTTTTGCAACTGGTCTTAACTCATCAAATAGCAAATAAAGCCATCAAGCACAACATGACCGGGGCAACACCCATGTCTGTCAGTGCTGTCAGGGGAATTTCAACCATGTTTTCCGTGCACAGAATGCACCGTTAATACCGCACTCAAGGCATAAGTAAATAAATTTAAAAAACCAAGTTCAAAGCCACTTCAAATCCACTTTACCGACTAAAAAAAAAACAATTAAAGACCACATGTGGGAATAAAACATCAGTCCACTTCTTATCTTCTGAATTTGAAAAGAATAATTTATTCAATAAAAACATATAGATAGAGTCGATACACATATCAAAGAGACAATCATTTAAACATCGCAAAGATACCACTTAGATACCGATTGACAACCTGTTTGGTCACCACTAAAGTGCTTCACATCCGGTGTTGTTGTTTCGAGTGGTAGCTAACTCTGAATGACTTTTACTGCAGCGGGTTGTACCGAAAATACTCACTGTCAAAACATCAAGTGTGTAGGGTATGGGGGAGGAAGCAATTTTTTGTCACGGATCTAAAGCTTTTCACAGGTCTTAACCGAAGGAGAAATAAATGCAAAATAAAATGAGTCCAATGAGGAACAATTTAACGCCCGTGGCGTCCGCTGTTGCGGTACTCATCATGAGCGTTGCCATGCAGGCGCAAGCACAAGAGGCAACAAAGCCCGCAGTGCCTCAAGAAGTGGTTGTAACTGGTATTCGCGCATCCCTGCAGCAATCTTTGAATCAAAAGCGTAATGCTGATAATTTCGTTGAAGTCATCACTGCCGAAGACATCGGCAAGATGCCTGATAAAAACGTTGCAGACTCTCTGCAACGCGTACCGGGTGTCAGCGTTGCTGCGGCCGGTGGCGGCGAAGGCAGCTTTGGTGAGAACGATCGCGTTGCCTTGCGCGGCACACCATTTGGCCTGACATTGACAACACTTAATGGTCACTCAGTATCGAGCGGTGACTGGTTTGCCGACAATATCGTTGGCGGTGGCCGCAGCGTCAGCTTCTCTTTGTTCCCATCCGAACTGATAGGCCGCGTAACTGTACATAAAGGCTCCCAAGCCAACCTGCTTGATGGCGGTGCTGAAGGTGTAGTCGATATCGAAACACGCAAGCCACTGGATTTCAAAAAGCAATTCAATGCACAGGCAAGTATCGGTCTGGTCAACTCTGCCAACTCCGGCAAATCTGATCCTCAGTTGAGCGGTCTGATCGCCTGGAAAAATGATGCATCTACCATGGGTATTCTGGTACAGGCTTTCCACCAAAAACGTACTCTGAGCCGCGCTGGCCAAGAGAATCAAATCTGGTGGGATAAAGTTGATGTCGGCAGCCCTATCGATAGCGCCATCAAAGGTGCTGGTACAGCAAACACAGCAACATCGCCAGCTTCTGGCGCAGTCACCAACTATCTGGGTGGTACAGCATGGTTTGAACAGCAACGTACTCGCGAAGGCGGTTTGATTGACTTCCAGTTCAAACCATCCAAAGATGTGAACATTGATATCACTGCATTCCAGTCTCATTTGGATGCACCTAACGTCAATCACAACTTCATGCAATCCCTAGGCCGTTTCGTCGGGCCTTCCTGGGCAACAACTGGTTTCCCAACCAGCGCTGTCAGTGGCACGTTGAGCCAGGGCGTTATTTCCCAATTGTCCGTTGGCAATCCTGCCGGTTGCGTACCTTGTAGCGGCATGTCCAGCTCTGTACAGGAAATTTTCTCCCGTCCTGTAGCAGAAAGCCAGTCTCAGTTCTTTAACATCGACGGCTCTTTCCGCGTCAATGATCAACTGACGCTTGCCGGCAAAATCGGTACAACCAAAGGCCTGGGCAACACTATCAGTGGTGCGATGGGTATCTGGATGCCATGGACAGGTGGTAGCTACACAGTTCAGGGTTCTGACAAGCCAGTGATTTATGTCACACCTGGTGCTGACAAGTTCTCTATCGGCGGCTTTAATAATGGCGCACCTGGCACACCTGGCGCACCATACACTTACGGTTCACACGTAACGGCCAATGACAAGGAAGACTACGCACAAATCGACGGCACGTTCAAAACCAATCTCGCCAGCATCCCTACTCTGCGTTTCGGTTTCCGTGCTGCTGAACACAAGCGTGATCTGACGTCTATCGGTAACAATGCTTTGCCAGGTTTGAGCAATGCAGCCAACTTGCCTATGTCTGGTTTGACAGCCTTCCCAGCCATTTTCAATGATCTGGGTGCCAA
Organism: Undibacterium sp. TC9W; assembly: GCF_049339865.1. Lineage (NCBI taxonomy): Bacteria > Pseudomonadati > Pseudomonadota > Betaproteobacteria > Burkholderiales > Oxalobacteraceae > Undibacterium > Undibacterium sp. TC9W. The sequence continues at coordinate 3,641 of NZ_JBMPPJ010000039.1, forward strand.
TGGTGCGGGTTACTGGACTTTCTCTCAAGCTTCTGTGAATGCCTGGTTGGCGCAATACACCAACTACTCTGGTCATTTGCTGCAAAATGAATTCTCCATTAAAGAGCCAACGCAATCTGCGTATGTGATGGCTGATTTTGCAGGCGAAGGCATCAGCGGTAATTTCGGTTTGCGTGTTGCCCGCACCAGCGAGCAAGTCACACGGAATGAGATCGGTGCTTCCGGTAATTTTGAGCCACGTACCTATAACAACAATTATGTCGATTTCCTGCCAAGTGCAAACTTCCGCATGGATCTGAACAAAGACATGGTTGCCCGTTTTAGTGTTTCTCGCACAATGGCTCGTCCTGAACTGGGTCAAATGGCTGGTCTGGATCTGCGTGACGTACAAGGTACAGGTAACGGTGGTAACCCTAACCTGAAACCTATCCGTGCAAACACAGTAGATCTGGGCGTGGAATGGTATTTCGCTCCAAAATCCCTGGTCTCTGCTGATATTTTCTACTCGGCTCTGGATGGCTACGTGACTTACGGCGCAAGCACAGGCACGTTCTACAACCAGATCCAGAAGAAAAACACTGTGTATGCAATGAGTACGCCTATCAATACACAAGCCGAAGTTAAAGGTCTGGAACTGGCTTACATCCAGGCATTACCAGCAGGTTTTGGTATCAACGCTAACTACACTTACACACTGGGTAAAGAAACAGGTGCAGCTCCTGGTTCCAAGTGCGGTGATTTGCTGGCTCCTGACTGTACTCTGATCGGCACTTCCAAAAATGCATACAACATCGGTGCATTCTATGAAGATGGCAAGTTCAGCGCACGTCTGACTTACAGCTATCGTTCCGGCTTCCTGAATGGTACCAGCCGTAACAGCGCCGCTTACCAGAACGATATCGGTACTTTGTCTGCAACACTGGCTTATCAGATCAATGACAGCTTCTCGATCTCTCTGGATGGCAAAGATCTCAATAACCCATTGGTCAGCTCTACCTGGAAAACACCAGGTGCAGCAGATTTGCCAGCATCCCTGTATAAAAATGGCCGTCAAATCTTCCTGACTTTGCACGCGAAGATGTAAGCTGTTTTGTAATTCTATAGCGGTAAATGCGGGGAAGTTGATTCGTTGTTCTGCTTCCCCGCTTCATAAGTGATGGTGCATGCCTGCCCCATCACTTTTTTTCATTTTCAACCCTGTTGTCAGATATTCTTCTGATACTGTTATCTTTACGGCAAACGATATGACTACACAAGACTCCATAAAAAAAATCCTGGTTGTCGGCGGCGGCTCTGCCGGTTGGATGGCAGCACTGCTGATTGCGCATTCCGTCAAGGGCAAGGGCATACAGGTTTCCGTCATAGAATCAGAAACCGTTGGCGTCATTGGTGTAGGCGAAGGCTCAACACCAGTCATGAAGCGCTTCTTCGACACCCTGGGCATACAGGAAGCAGAGTGGATGCCTGAATGCAATGCCACCTACAAAAGCGGTATTGCCTTTGATGGCTGGTCAAGCAAACCCGGTCATGCGAGTTATTTTCACCCGTTTGTGACCATGATCGATAATCTGACCTTGCCATCCTTTATCGACAACGTCAAAGCACGCTTACAAGGGGCAGATGTCTGTGCCTTGCCGAACAAGTTTTTTCTTTCGGCGCAACTGGCTGACAGTTGCCTTGCACCCATCGGTGATCACAACTTCCCTTTCTTTACTACCTATGGCTATCATTTCGACGCCATGCTGCTCGGCAAATTCCTGCGCAAGAAAGCCTTGCAGACAGGCATACAACATATCAAGGCGCATATCGATTACGCCCGTCTGGATGAAAAAGGGAATATTGCCGCCGTCAGCCTGGCTGATGGCAGTGAACTGGCTGCAGATTTCTTTGTCGATTGCTCAGGTTTCTCTGCTCTCCTGATAGACAAGGCACTGAAAACAGCTTTTGTCAGTTACGCAGATAATTTGCTTAACGATTCAGCCATTGCCATGCCTACCGACATAGGCGACAAGATTCCTACGCTGACCGTATCCACTGCTATGAAGCATGGCTGGGCCTGGAAAATACCGCTGCAAAACCGCTATGGCAATGGCTATGTATATAGCTCAGCTTTTACGACGGCAGATCAGGCAGAGACAGAATTACGCGAAAAAATTGGCACGCTTGACTCTGACACGCCAGCACGTCATCTGAAGATGAAACTCGGCCGTGTGGAAAAACACTGGAACAAGAATTGTCTGGCTGTCGGGCTATCGCAGGGCTTCCTTGAGCCGCTGGAAGCGACGGCACTTTACCTGACGCAAATGACCGCTGCGATCTTTTGCCTGTTCCTGGAAAAAGGTGATTTGAGCGAACAGGCTCAACAAGTCTATAACCAGGAAATCAATGATTATTTTGACGGGCACAGGAATTACATCATCGCCCATTACAAAACCAATACCCGGACAGATACAGAATACTGGAAGGCTAACGCAGCCAACCTGCACAGGATACCTGATTCGCTCAAGCACGTCTTTTCGACCTGGCTGGAAGGCCGTGATCTGGGCGATGAAATACGCCGTCAGAATATCGAGAAGTATTACCCGGTAGCCTCCTGGTACGCTTTGCTGGCGGGCATGGGCATATTCCCCGATACAGAAAAGAAAACAACTGCTGGTGAACAGCATCGACAGTACCCGCTAGGTGACTTTATCCAGCGTTGCGCCCTGAATTTTCAGGATCACCGCAGTTTTTTGGCTAAGCAAAAGCCTGCGATGTGAGTTGACTGTCACGGAAATAGAGAAGTGAGCATGTAGCAATCAACCTGTTCAAAGCAAGCAAATGCAGGCGGACGTGCATTTTTGCCAGTTTTTCAGCTAAACTCTGCTCAGACTGGCAAAAATTCTATCGTTTCCTGCATGCCCATCAATTATCTCGCCAAGCTGACCTCACCCAAGCGTACTCCCCGGTCTAACCTGCACCTGGGAGTAAGTCTCGCATGTGTGGCTGGCGCTTTGAACGCGGGTGGTTTTCTGGCAGTAGGTCAATATACCTCCCACATGACAGGCATGCTTTCCTCTGCCGCCGATGACCTGGTCCTGGGTAAATTACTGCCTGCATTTGCCGCACTGTTCATGCTGATTGCCTTTGCCTGGGGTGCGGCATGCACCGCTATCATGGTGAACTACGCCAAACGTAACCACTTTCGCTATATCTATACCCCTGTCTTGCTGCTGGAAGCAGTGTTGCTTTTGGTATTTGGCCTAGTTGGTACTGAATTGCAGGAACACGCCGTGATTACCGTCTCGTTCACCACTGTCCTGCTCTGTTATGTGATGGGCCTGCAAAATGCGCTGATCACTAAAATCTCACAAGCCGAGATACGCACTACCCATGTCACCGGTCTGGTCACTGATATAGGTATAGAGCTCGGAAAAATGATGTATTGGAACAGGAATAAAGGCGAGATTCAACATGAAAACGAAGTAGGCGCCAATTTGCAAAAACTGCGTTTGCATGGCTTGCTGGTATTCTCGTTTTTTTTCGGCGCTTTGACTGGCGCGTATGGATTCAAGTATTTCGGTTTTATTTCTACCCTGCCCATCGCCACTGCGCTGGTGGTTTTGTCGCTGGCACCACGCTTCAGGAAAGCCTGATGCTTCTCATGTAATCGTTTGTACATCCCTTATTTCAATTTATTACCGTTGGCTATCTCATTCATAAACCAGTATGTCCATATCTGATCCAGCCAATTTATTCCAGCGCGTGCCAGAGTTGCGCACTTTCAGCGATGACCCAAAAATCAGCCGGGCCATAGAATCTGGAGATCCGTTCAAGGTCTATCGTTCCCTGGTCCTGGCACGCCTGTTCCGTCGCCTTCCACAGCATAAGGATGTACTCAAGGAGCTGACCAGTGAACGCCGTCTGTTTGCCAAGCCACTGAAAGGTACGCCTTCGCTAGGAACAATCAACTCGGTAGGCTTCAGTTTTGTCGGTGAATCGGAGCGGGATACTGACGGCAGCCATATTGCCCTGCATGCTTTTGTCATCCTGTTTGGCATACCACTCGTTCCCATGGGATCTTACGTAGTGCGCAGCACTGGCGACAGGCAATGGCAAATTTATGCCCGTGCGCCCCTGGGCATCATGGGCTGGTTATATACACGTGGCCTGGCGCTGACCATGGTCATCATGGTACTGACCGGTGCGGCGGCAAGTTATCAGGAAGCGAGCACCCAGAACCTGACCATACTGAATGGTTTTGACATACCCGTCAAAGTGAAGATAGGGGAACAGGCACTGGTCGTGGCAGCACAAGGACGTGCAACCATGACCTTGCCAGTAGGTCAATTAAAAGGCGAAGCCAGCAGCGACAAGACTGGCATCATCGACACCTATGATCAGACGCTGGCAAGCACTGACCGCTATAACGTATGGAATATCGCCGGGGCTGCCCCGCTGGTGGAAAACACCATCATTTATAGCAAAGTCAAACCAGCCTCTCCAGAGCAAGCTGGCAGCCAGACCGTGTATTGCGGCAAGCGCCTGCTGGAATTTGCCGGTGTCGAGTATCTGTTCACAGAACCGCCGCAAACCAAGAGCATGAGCAAGCACCAAAGCAGTGTCAGCGCCAAGCAATTGACTGTTGTCAACCAGGCTGACACCCCCGCTGTGATGTCCTGCCTGAATTATGCATTTGGCCACGGTCAGGAAAAAGACATGTTGCCCGCGCTGGAAGCCTATGCCGCCATCAAGGACTGGGATACGCGCACCACTGACATTGCCCTGTATGTCGCCAACGGCATCTCGCGTGCAGAAGCGCTGCGCCTGAGCCGCAAGGTCTTGAAAATACATCCGGACAATGTATTGCTGGAGCGCGGCATCCAGGATTTGCGTGATGATATCGGTGAGCATGACATGATGCTCAAGGAATATGCCCAACGCGCCAGTCAGGCTGCTGACTCTTCGTCAGAGCAATACTTGTATGCCTCGCTATTGAGCGGTAATGAAGGCTTGCTGGCAATGAAAAACCTGGCGAAAAAATTCCCGCAAGATGCCAATATCCTGCGCAGCCTGACCTGGCGTAAATTTGTTCACGGCGACAACCGTGGCGCTGCCCAGGATTTGCAGCAACTGCATAAACTGTCGCCAGAAAATGCCAGCTATTTATTGGATACAGAAATCAAGCTGTTGCTGACGCAACAACGCCCCGCTGATGCCCTGAAATTACTGGATGCAGCAATCAATAACAGCAAGGGTCTGGAAAGAGCCGTGCTTACTGTCGAATTCAATGAAATAGCCAGACAACAGGGAATTGGTGATCCCGAAAAGTATTTGCGCAGCATGCCGGACGACGACAATGACAATATCCTGGATATTTATCGCGCCAAAGCTGGCTTGCCACCGAACAAGACAGAGCATCGTGACATGCCCATGGTGAAGCTTTCACTAAGCTTGAGCAGTTCACCGGAGCAGACACTGGATCTGCTAAAACATATCAACACGACACAGATACGCCAGCATCTGGGAGCAGATCAACTGGCACTGCTGTATGGTGAAGCCAGCCGCATCAATGACAAAGCCACCCAGAATCAGTTGCGGCAGATGATGCATATGCGCAAAGCCGATTTGTCGGTTTTTGAGCAATATGTGCGGGGCGAAAAAGTGAACCTGGATGAAGTAGATTTTGAAACAGATGTGCTGGCTGCGGCTTATTTTATCCGCTCACGCAATCCACAACTGTCGGCGCAGGAACGGCAGAATCTAAGGCAGTTGGCGGCCAAAACAGATGTGCTGCAAGGTGTAGTCAGCACGGCAATCAGGCAATGGAAAAGCTGAGTTAATTTATGAAAACAGAACATCAACGCAAACCACAAAAAACCAATCTGACGCGCCGCGCCGGACTGGTTGTCGCCCTATGGGTTGGCTTTTGGGTACTCGCCCTTGGGCTGTTAATTGCATTGGCATGGGTGCCGATTACCCAGATCAATCACCGCTCCTCCTTGCAATTTTCTGGTGTCATTGCAGGTATTGCGGCATTGACGCTGGCGTATTCGCTGCGGCCACGCAGCAAGGAGAAAAAGAGCGGAAATACCGTTAAACCTTTATCACGCCAAACCGCTGAACCCTTGTATGCGCTGGTAGAGCGCATCGCCAAGGAACTCAAGGTAGAAGCACCAGTGAATATTCACCTGATAGGTGTGGCATCTGCCTTTATCAGTGGCAAAAAGAACTGGCGGGGGAAAGTGAAGGAGCTTGAGGTTGGTCTGGGCCTGCCTTTGCTGGGCACACTCTCGGAGGCGGAACTGGGCTCAGTCATTGCCCATGAATTTGGTCACTTTGTTGCAGGCGACCTGTCACTCGGCCCCTGGGTATATCGCACCCGCACGTCTATCGCTTATACAGTCACAGATCTGGACGACTCCATGTTTTTCCTGGATGTCCTGTTCCGTTATTACGGCAAATGGTTTTTGAAATTATCAGCAGCCGTATCACGCGAGCAAGAATTCGCTGCCGACGCATTGGCTGCCAAAAAATTTGGCCCGGTAGCTACCCGGGCGGCGCTGGAAAAGGTGCATTTGATTTCACCGATGTGGTCCAGTTATCTTGACTATGAACTTGGCCCTGCCTTGAATCGTGGCGTGCGCATGCCTATCTTTGAAGGTTTCCGCCGTTTCTGCAAACCCGGCGTAAAGCGGGCCGATATTCAAACTGCGATCAACTACGCAGAATCACACACGACCACGGAATTTGATACCCATCCCAGTCTGGAAGAAAGGGTGGCAGCCGTTGTACCGGGTGCCAAACCCAGCTTCCCTCCCCTGTCTCAGTGCCTGCATTTACTGGGTGGAGAAGCAGAAACAGAGAATGCCTGGTATGCGATGTTTGAAAAAGAAAACCTGCAGCATTGTGACTGGGACAGATATGCTACCGAAGTCTTGCAGGAGCAGAATAAACAGCGATTTGCCGGTAGCTGGATGGACCCGCAAGCCCTGCCCCTGAATGAACTGGTCAAGATGGCGACTGATCCAAACAGCTTATGGGACAGGCTCAGGCCAGAAGGTGTCAGCTTCCTGTCGCCGTTGGGCAAGCGTCTTTATGTACTCGAAATCATGGAGTCCTGGATTGCCGCGTGCCTGACACATTATGGCTATAAAGCCAGCCTGCTGCCTGGCCAGGCACTGACCATGACACGGGCTGACACCAGGCTCATGCCATCAGAATTATTGCAAGCAGCGCTTCAATCAAAACTCACTGTCACTTATCTGAATGGCCTGCAAAAAGAGGCGGCACAACCCGCCTAGGCAAGCGGTGCGGTACGGTGCCGTGTCAAACCTGATGGGCTTTTTGCAGACGTTTTTCCAGGCGTCTTTGTACAACTTCAAAACACAGGCTCAATGCCCAATAAACGCAAGCGGCTGCAATATACAGTGGCAAGGGGCGAAAGCTGGTGGCGATGACTTCTTTGGTCGCCAGCATCAGCTCTGTCACGGTAATGACCGATACCAGAGAAGTGTCCTTGATCAGACTGATCAGGGTATTGCTCATGGATGGCACTGCCACGCGCATGGCTTGTGGCACGACGATATAACGCAGGGTCTGTCCATAATTCAAACCCAGGCTGGAACTGGCAGACCACTGACCGCGACTGACACCAACTATTGCACCGCGTATGCTTTCTGACAGATAGGCACCTGCGTTCAGGCTCAGTGCCAGTATGCCTGCCGATGTCGCTGAAAATTCTATACCTATGCCAGGCAAGCCGTAATAGATGACGAAAATCTGTACCAGCAAGGGTGTGCCGCGTATCAGGCTGACATAGACAGCAGCGGGAGTGCTGATCAATTTGCTTGGCAATATCCGCGCAACCGCCAGTAAGAAACCCAGTATCAAACCACCCACCATGGCACCAATGGCAAACAACAGGGTATAGGCAACGCCCTTCAACATGACCGGAGCGGCCATTTGCAGCAATTCGAAAATTTCCATGGCGACTTTAAAAAGAAATATCCCCGTGATGACGGGGATATAGAACTCATTTCATAAATAGGATGCGTGCGAAAAAGTCGATTTGGGATGCATTGCAGCGTTGTGCCCAAATCGTCAGTTCCCGGAGGGTTTGCCTCATAACGTGCGCTGGACTGCAGGTGTTAACAATTCGACTCGTTGTCAATAGGCAAAGCTATTGACTGCCTCGTCCCCTTGCAGGGCGCATGCGCGCTTGCAAGCGCACATCGTACGCAGGCGTGCAGCATGCTACACGAAACCCCTGCTTTACCCTTAACAGCCCACGTTATGAGGCAAACGCATCTCACCCTATTTATGAAATGAGTTCTAGTGACATCAAATGGATTACATCCACTTAATCATACATGCGTAGGCAGCCGACAATCCATATGAGACAGTATTGCCGGCCTATTTTCAGCTAGTTTGTCGCTTATTGTGCAGCAGGTGCCTTGCTGACATCCTTGCCAAACCATTTATTGGATACTTTGGCAAAGCTGCCATCCTTGATGATGTCAGCCAACGCTGCATTCAAGGCAGCGGCAAACTTGGGGTTATTCTTTTGGAAGGGAATACCATTTTTTGCAATTTCACCGATAGGTGCGCCAGCTTTGATAGGCAGATTGCTGGTCTTGACGAGGTAGGCAACCATCAAGCTGTCATTCAATGCGGCATCCACACGGCCAGCGGCCAGATCTTGCAGGTATTCAGGTGCGCCCGGGTAGCTCTTGACTTCAACACCAGCCACCGCCTTGGCACGTTCTTCATAATTACTACCCTGGCCTACGCCAAGTTTTTTGCCTTTCAGGTCTTCCAGGCTTTTGAACTCGCGTTTCTCATCTTTTTTGACGATGAGCTGTGCGCTGGAAACAGTATATGGATCAGAGAAATCAAATGTTTCCTGACGCTTGGCAGTAACGCCCACCTGATTGACGATGACATCAAACTTGCCTGCCGACAAACCTGCGAGTATGCCGCTCCATTCAGAAGTCACGAATTCTGGTTTAACACCCAGTTTAGCCGCCAGTAATTTGGCAACATCAACGTCAAAGCCGGCCAGTTCATTGGTTTTGGTATCTTTAAAATTGAAAGGAGGATAAGTCCCTTCCAGCGCGATTTTCAAAGTGCCGCGTGATTTAACCGTATCAAGCAAGTCTGCGGCTGTTGCAGTCAAAGAAGCACCAGCCAAAATAACGCCAGCCAGTAAAGTGGAAATTGTTTTTTTTGTAGAAGTTTTCATCATATCCCTGAGAAGTTTTTTACACCTTCGTTATTGATAACAGAAGGCATACACATTGAAACATGCCAGAAAGAAAGATTTATCCGGCGACCTGTATATGATATGGAGTCTGACTACATTAGGACAACGAAGTATTTCTTATTTGCATATACCAAGCCAGTCTATATGCGAAAAACATGGAAGGATTGTAAAACCGGGAATTGACAGCGCGCCCCTTATACTCTTGCCGCAAGGAAAAATAGAGGCGCGCCGGAATGCTCAGAAGGATCAAAAAAGATCAGAAAGAAGGCAGGTCGTTCAGGCTATGGCCAGGCGTATCGTCGCTGGCGGTGCTCAAGCCACTGGCACCATCTTCATAATATATGCCTACAACTTTTGGTCCCAGTATGATGCCATTTTCACCGTGGAACTTTGGTAATACTTCATCGCCATTGGCAATGGTATCCAGCACTGTCTGTACATCGGCCTCCTGCGGGTCATCTACCATGGCGGGGGGCATCACCTGGCCGCCCTTGCTCTTACCCCAGCGTACTTTGGCGACACGCTGGCCGCTGCCGTCAAAACGGACTGCTTCAATAAAAAATAATGCCATGATCACGCTCCTCATCAAAGTTGCAAAAAAACCGGGAAGGAAATTGATTGCCCACCTGCAATTTCTGCTATTACAGATACTGCTACAGGGCTATTAGGTGTGTGTACATTATCTTGCACCCACAATATGACAGCTACATGTCAACTGCGCGTCATATCGCTGTGCAAAAAGCTGATCTTAAATGACCATGTTAGCAAAATAAAATCTGCATTCAAGTAAATTTTTAAAGCCCCAATAGCAAAGCGGCTGACAGAAGCTTTTTGCTCTGTCAGCCGCTTTTTTAATGGCGATGCTTACCGAATGTGAGGCAGATAGCCTCAGCTCAATTTAGCAGCATGTTCACGTGTAGCGTGGAAAGTTACGCCAGGCCAACGTTCTTGTGTCAATTTCAAATTCACACCCGAGGTCGCCAGATAAGCCATATTGCCTGCCGCATCATAGGCGATGTTGCCACCGGCACTGGAGCGTTCAAAATCAGCCAGCATTTTCTTGTCGTCGCAACTGATCCAGCGCGCGCTGCTGATGCTGGTGCCTTCAAACACGGCATCAACGCCATATTCGTTTTTAAGACGGCTGGCAACCACTTCAAACTGCAGGACACCAACGGCACCCAGCACCAGATCACTGCTGACGACAGGCTTGAATACCTGTACCGCGCCCTCTTCACCCAATTGCTGTAAGCCTTTTTGCAATTGCTTGATTTTAAGCGGATTCAAGATACGTGCCGTGCGGAAAAAGTCAGGTGCGAAGTAAGGGATGCCGGTAAATTGCAGCAATTCACCTTCTGAGAAGCTGTCACCTATCTGCATATTGCCGTGGTTAGGCAAACCGATGATGTCACCGGCGTAAGCCTCTTCTACCTGTTCACGCGAAGATGCCATGAAGGTCACGACAGACGACACTTTGATCTCGCGGTTCAAGCGCAGATGTTTGAGTTTCATGCCGCGTTCAAAACGGCCAGAACACACGCGCAAGAAGGCAATACGGTCACGGTGAGCCGGGTCCATGTTTGCCTGGATTTTGAAAATAAAGCCAGAGAACGGGACTTCTTTTGGTTCAACAGAACGTATCGTCGCATCACGTTCACGCGGTGCCGGTGCCCAGTCCAGCAAGGCATTCAAAATTTCACGTACACCAAAGTTATTGATGGCAGAACCAAAGAATACCGGTGTCTGCACACCTGCCAAAAAGTCTTCCAGACTGAATGGATGGGATGCGCCATGCACCAGTTCGACTTCCATCTTTAGTTGCTCGATTTCCAGCGGGAACATCTCGACCAGGCGCGGGTTATCAATGCCCTTGATGACTTCAAATTCCTGGTCAGCACGTTCACTACCAGGGGTGAACAGCAAAATCTCGTCTTTCAGGATGTGATACACACCGCGGAAAGTCTTACCCATGCCTATAGGCCAGGTCACGGGTGCGCACTGTATCTTCAGTACAGACTCCAGTTCATCGAGCAACTCCAGCGGGTCGCGGGTTTCGCGATCCATCTTGTTGACGAAGGTGATAATGGGCGTATTGCGCATGCGGCAAACATTCAGCAGCTTGATAGTCTGTTCTTCCACACCCTTGGCGGCATCAATCACCATCAGGGCAGAATCGACTGCCGTCAACACACGGTAGGTATCTTCAGAAAAATCCTGGTGACCTGGGGTGTCTAGCAGGTTGACCACGTGGTCGCGGTATTCAAACTGCATGACGGAGGACGCTACCGAGATGCCACGCTGCTTTTCGATTTCCATCCAATCGGATGTCGCATGGCGACCGCTCTTGCGCGCCTTGACCGTGCCAGCCAGTTGAATCGCGCCGGAGAACATGAGCAGCTTTTCAGTCAGCGTGGTTTTACCCGCATCCGGATGGGAAATAATGCCGAAGGTACGGCGACGTGCCACTTCGCGGCTGATCAGGTCTTTCGATGCTGCGCTGGACGTAGTTGTCTCTGAGACTGACTCGTGGCCGGATTCAGCGCTATCGTCTGGGGATGTATTCATGGTGTTCATGCTGATGCCGCAAAAATGAAGAAAAACACGCAAGTTTAGCTGGTATTGGGGGCGAAGTCGAATGCAAGCGCTGCCAGCGCCTGTGCAATTTGCCACCCGTTACAAGAAAAATGAAGGAAATAACAATTCCCCCCAGAGATTTTCTTGCACTTTCCCATGACAATGCCATCATGTGGGCATGACGATATCTACAATAACTTAGTTCACCATGAAGAAATTTGCTCTTACGGCAACATTTTCTTTCTGCGTATCCATGTCCATGTCTGCACAGGCAGGTTCTGGTTATTATCTGGTCAGTATCTATGAAAATGAGGGTGAAAAGACCATCGATTTCAAATCCTGGTCTTCATTCCCCGAAAACCGGGCGACCTCGACCGTACCTGAACTGGGTATCAGCTATATGCCCAACAAGACTTGGTACACCGAAGTGTATGCAAGTTGGGCAAAACGTGGCGCAAGTTCGCTGGCAAATAGCGCCTGGACCTGGCAAAACGACTTCTTGCTGACTCATGGACAATATCCGGTTGATCTGGCGCTACATACTAGCCTGAACAAAAATACCGACAGCAGCCGTGGCCTGGACTTTGAATTTGGCCCGGCCATGCAGACTGAATTTGGCCGCGTCCAGGTAAATACCAATGTATTTCTGGAAAGAACTTACCGCACCACGCCCGCCAGCCGCATGCAGATGAAATACCAGTGGCAGGGTAAATACCGCCTGCGGTCTGAGCTGGAATTTGGTTTACATGGCTTTGGAGAACTCGGTGACTGGGACAACTGGTCAGCCAGAGCCCGGCAATCTCACCGCGCCGGCCCCATGATTTCTGGCAATGTCAGGCTGGGCAATACGCCGGACAGCAAGCAAGCCATCAAATATGAAGCCTCGTATGTCGTGGGCAAACTCAATACCCGCCATGCCGGGGTGTTCAGCATGCGCCTGCAATATGCCTTCTGATCAGAACTCATTTCATAAATAGGATGAGTGCGAACAAGGCGATTTGGGATGCAGTGCAAGGCGTGACCTGCAGCTAAGGCTCCTGCCTTAGCAAAGGGCACAACACAGCAATGCGCCCAAATCGTCAGTTCCCGAAGGGTTTGCCTTATAACGCATGTTGGACCACGTTGGATTCATTATCAGTAGCGCCGCTATTGACGGCCTCACCCGCTTGCCCGCTCACGTTATGAGGCAAACGCACCTCACCCTATTTATGAAATGAGTTCTACACACAATTTAATCAGTTTGCTATATCCTCGTCATCTTTGCTGCTTACCATCTTTGGTATTGATTACTCCTTATCTGATATTTCTATGAAAAAGCTACTGATATCCGCTTTCATGCTGGCGCTGGCCAGCTTGCCTCAACTGGGCTTTGCCTGGGGCGCAGATGGGCACCAGACGGTCGGTGCCGTCGCCGAAAACCTGCTGGCAGGCAGCAAGGCTGGTGCCCAGGTCAAGGCCCTGCTGGGTGATAACTCACTGGAAAAAATTGCTGTATGGGGTGATTGCGTCAAGGGCATCGCGCCGGACAAGGATTTTGCCTATACATCTACAGGCCGTTATCCAGAATGTGCTTCCTTTGAGACGGCAGCAGGCATCGCCGCCATGGCTGACTATGTAAAACGCAATAACACCAATTGCAACCCAGCCTCTGACGAAGAGAATTGCCACAAGCAATATCACTATGCCGACGTGGCTTTGCAGCATGATCAATACAAGCTGGGCTATGTTGGCACCAGCGATCACGATGTCGTGTATGCGATCCGTGCTGCGGTCATGGTCTTGCAAGGTAAACCGCAGCCTGCCCCGTTCAATTTCAAGGACAAGCAGGAAGCCCTGATGTTATTGACTCACTATGTCGGCGACTTGCACCAACCACTGCATGTAGGATCTGTGTTCCTGAATGCGGACGGCAAGATCGTCAATCCTGATGAAGGCCAGTATGACCGTGGCAGCAATACCGTAGGCGGCAATGCGCTGCAATGCCCATGTGGCAATTTGCATTCGCTGTGGGATGACCTGCCACAGCAATTCAAGCGTGGCCGCATGAATGATGCGCTGACCAAAAAGGCAAAAGCAGTGGCACCAACTAATGGCGCTATCGAAGAATTGCCCGTCTTGTGGGCCAATGATGCCATCCGTGATGCCAAGGTATTATTTGCAGGCACACAATTCAGTAAAAGCACACCGAACCAAAGAGGAAATAACTGGTCTATCGCTTTACCACTCGAATATGAAAAAACCATGCTGAATATGAAAGAAGATGCGCTGGCGCGTGCCGGTGCCCATCTGGCCCAGTTGTTAAAAACCATCTGGCCTGAATAATTCAGTCTTACGTCTCATTAGGAAATTTTTATGGCTTTCACACCGCTACGCTGGGCAGGAAAAGGATTCAAATATCTCTGGAATGCGCTGGATTTCAGCCGCAGGGTATTTTTCAACCTGCTGATCCTGGCTATTCTGATCATGATCATCGTTAACATTCTCAGTAGCGGGGTAAAAAAAATAGAAAGCAAAACTGCCCTGGTGCTGAATCTGAAAGGCACGCTGGTCGAACAGCATGACAGCAGCCCACGTGAAGCACTGCTGGCGGAAGCCAGGGGCGACACCAAGAGAACCACGCAATTGCGCGATGTGCTGGCGGTGCTGGACCAGGCTGGCAAAGACCCGCAAATCAGCAGTGCAGTCTTGTTGCTGGATGAAATGGGTGGAGCGGGTCTTGCCACCCTTCGCGAAGTGGCAACTGCGATTGACCGCTTCAAGGCCAGTGGCAAAACTGTCGTTGCCTGGGGTTCCAGCTTTGACCAGCGCCAGTACTATCTGGCCTCTCATGCGAATGAAGTCTATTTGCACCCTATGGGTACTGTGATGATTACCGGCTTTGGCAAATACCGCAATTATTATCGCGATGTGCTCGACAAAGTGGGTGTCACGGTGAATGTGCTCAAGGCTGGTAACTTCAAGAGCTTTGGTGAACCTTATGTCGCCAACGGCCCATCCAAAGAAGCGGCAGAAGCCGAGGCTTATTTATACAATGGCCTGTGGAAAACCTATACCACCGACGTAGAAAAAGCCCGCAAACTGCCAGCAGGCGACATCATGCGCGGCATCAATGACCTCGGTAAATTGCTGACCGATGCTGGTGGCGACCTCGCCAAACTGGCGATCAATACCAAGCTCGTCGATGGTTTGAAAACCCGCGATGAACTGCGTGAACTGATGCTCAAGCGCGGTGTCAGGGACGAACAGATCAAAACCTTCCGTCAAATTTCTTTTGACGATTACCTGGCCAGGGTCAAGACCAAGGCATTTGGTGATGCCGTCGGTGTCATTGTCGCTGCTGGTGAAATCAGCGAAGGAAGCGCGCCTCCAGGTTCCATCGGTGGTTTATCGACGTCACAAATGATACGTAAAGCCAGGGAAGATGACAGCATCAAAGCTGTTGTGCTGCGGGTAGATTCTCCTGGCGGCAGTGCCTTTGGTTCTGAACTGATACGTCGCGAACTGGAACTGACGCGCAAGGCAGGCAAACCCGTCGTGGTATCCATGGGCGACGTTGCGGCATCCGGCGGCTACTGGATTTCGATGGCAGCTGACGAAGTGATTGCAAATGAAGCCACGATTACAGGCTCCATCGGTGTAATCGCGATTTTGCCATCTGCTGACAAGGCGGCTGACAAACTAGGGGTACACACTGCGGGTTCACCAACCACCTGGCTGGCCGATCCTTTCAATCCCCTGCGTCCATTCAACGCACGTTTTGCCCAAGTCTTACAGGCCAGCATAGATCACACTTATGCTGAGTTCACCTCCAAGGCGGCAGCAGCACGTAAGACCACGCCAGAGAAAATCAATGAAGTTGCCCAGGGCCGCGTCTGGACTGGTATACAAGCCAAAGAAAGAGGCTTGGTTGATACCATAGGCAGTTTTGGTGACGCACTGAAATCGGCATCCACCCGTGCCAAACTAGGGTCAGACTATCGCATCAGCTATATAGAACGGGAACCTTCCAAGATAGACCGCCTGCTTAGTATTTTTGACGCCAAGATAGCCAAGGTATTGCAGGACAACTTCAAGCTTGCTGCGGTCCCTACAGGTTTGCCGCCAGCGGCTGCAAGCCAGGTGCTGAATGACCTGAGCTGGCTGGCAGAAGTCAATAAAGAAGGCAAAGGTTTCACAGCATTGACACATTGCCTGTGCACATCACCTTAGTCCCAACTGGACAAAGAGAACAAAATCCCGCATTTTGCGGGATTTTTTTTGTCCACAAAATTGCAGGGTTCAGAGATCAGGAACCAAAGTTCAAAGATAATCAAGATGACAAAGAGCGATATGACAAATGTCATCTCAAACTGATGGCATTTGCCTCTGTCGCAACTGTGCTTGGCAGGGCAAAATAAAAACATCACTAACAAGGAGACATTCAATGCATAAAACCACTCTCGCCCTGGCACTGGCCGTTTGCGCTGGCACTATTCATTCCCCCGCAACTGCTGCGAGTTTTTTGATTGAACATGTGCGCGTGTTTGATGGCCAGAAAATACAGACTGATAAAAATGTACTCATCGTCGATGGAAAAATCCAGGATAGCAATTTCACCGGCAAGCCTGCCGCTGATACCACCATCGTCAATGGCAAGGGCCGCACCTTGTTGCCAGGTCTGATTGATGCCCATGTACATGCATTCCAGGATCAGGAACTGCCACTCCTGTATGGCGTAACCACACAGATCGACATGTTCAGCAATGTCGAGATGCTCAAGTCCATCAATGAAAAAATGCGCAAGGGCGAGAACCACGACCGTGCCGACATCATCTCTGCCGGCACACTTGCCACAGCACCCGGTGGCCATGGCACAGAATATGGTATGCCCATCCCTACCCTGACCAAGCCTGAAGAAGCACAGGCATGGGTGGATGCCCGTATCGCCGAAGGCTCGCACTTTATCAAGATCGTCATAGAGCATGGCAGTGAAAAACATACCTTCAACAGCCTGGACAATGCTACCGTCAAGGCACTGGTCAAAGCGGCACACTTGCGCAACAAGCTCGCTGTTGTCCATATAGGTACCCTGAAAGAGGCACAGGATGCGCTGGATGCCGGTGCAGATGGCCTCGTGCATCTGTTCACCGACAGGCAAATCAGTGAGCAGGATTTGCGTGCACTCGTCAACAGCGCAAAAAGCAAACATGCTTTCGTCATACCGACTTTTGCAGTGCTGGAGAGTATCGCTGGCCTGAAAGAACAGGACGTATTGTCTGATAAACGCATGACTGGCCTGCTCAGCAAATCGCAAATGCAGCCGCTGAATACACCATATGGCCACAAACCTGATGCTGATTTGCTCAAAGCCCCAAGAAAGGTAACAGCGGCCATGCATGCCGCAGGCATTCCTGTGCTGGCCGGTACCGATGCTGGCAATTCCGGCACCCAATACGGTATCAGCCTGCATCATGAACTTGCTGCACTGGTCGAGGCAGGCCTGAGCCCAATGGCAGCACTGGCGTCAGCCACGTCGGTGCCAGCCACCGCCTTCAGGCTGAAAGACCGGGGCCGTATTGCCAAGGGTTACAAAGCTGATCTCTTGCTGGTTGAAGGCGAGCCGGACAAGGATATTCTCAATACACGCAATATTGTCGATGTATGGAAAGATGGTGAAAGGGTCACCGCACAACGTGAGCAAAAACTGCAGGAAGTCAGCAAACAAAGCATGCAAAAAAACCTGCTGGTAGCAATTCCTGCAGATGGACGCATAAGCCTGTTTGGCAAAAACAAGCTGGCCAGTCCTTTTGGCTCAGGCTGGTATCCATCCAATGATGCCCCCATGGGTGGCAAATCCACAGTCACCCTGAAAGTCCTCGAGTCTGGCAAGGATGGCGATGTTCCTGAACATGCGCTCTCGGTCGCTGGCAGTATCAACCCTGGTTTTACTTATCCCTGGGCTGGTCTGGCTTTCTTTCCCGGCAATAAGCCTATGGAAGCAGTCAATCTCGGCAACGCCAACACCTTGAAATTCCGTGTCAAGGGTGATGGCAAAGACTATAGCGTAGGCATCAGCATGCAAGGCAGCTTTATTCCTGTCTCAGTCAGTTTCAAAACCACGGCAGACTGGCAGGAAATCTCTATCCCCTTCACTAAATTCAAGGGTATGGACCCCAGCATCATCACTATCCTCGCCTTCAATGCCGGGCCGCAAACTGGTGAATATCATTTTGAAATTGCCGACATCCGTCTTTTGAAGGAATAATGCTGCATTCTCGTTTCAACACCCTGGGGTAAAGCCTTAACCATGCCAATCTTATCAATTCTCTCTTTCCCCTGGGTGCCAGTGCGTTATGGCAAGGCTCCCTACTTCTGGCTGCTCTCTTTTGCCATTTTTGGCTGGAAGTATTTATATATTGCACCCACCGCTAAGGAAATCGCTTTACTGGCACTGAGCCTGCTGTTATTCCTGCCAGTTTACTTGTATAGCTTCTGGTGCTCAGGCTGGCGAATTTATGCATGTATCATATTTATATGTGCCCAGGGCATCATGTGGGCAAATTATAACTATGGTGGCTCCACTTTTTGCATATTTGCGGCTACCATCTGCTCACGTTTGCCGGATACCCGCAAGGCTTACCTGACCTTATTCTCCATCGGCATCGTGATAGTCAGTGCCAGCCTGCTGATGCATCTGGATTCTTATTTCTGGGTACCGGCGCTGATCTTCAGCATCCCCAGCGGGGCTGGCGCCATCATCAGTGAACGTCTTGGCCGCAGCAATGAAAACCTGCTCAAGAAGCAAGAAGAAGTCGAATACCTGGCAGCCCTTGCCGAGCGTGAACGCATAGCCAGGGACTTGCACGATTTACTTGGTCATACCCTGTCAGTGATTACCCTGAAAGCAGAACTCGCAGGCAAACTTCTGGACAGAAATCCCGAGGCCTGCAAAAAAGAGATCAATGACATAGAGCACACCGCCCGGCAGGCATTGGCAGAAGTGCGGGCCGCTGTCATCGGCTATCGCGCCACCGGCCTGGGGCATGAACTGCAGTCTGCGAAAAAAACCCTGGCTGCGGCTGAAGTGACCCTGCTCAGCGAGATTGAGCAATTCACCATACCCTCGGCACAAGAAAACGTATTGGCGCTGGCATTGCGTGAAGCTATCACAAATATCATACGGCATGCCCATGCCAGCCAATGCCACATCAGGCTTTACCAGCAAGATGCGCATGTAGTCTTGAAAATCAGCGACAATGGCGTCGCTGGAAAAACTGGTGCAGTACGCAAAGGTAGTGGTTTGAACGGTATGAGTGAACGTGTACTGGCCCTGGGTGGAAGCCTGCAAGTACAGGTAGCACCAGACGCCACAGGCTTGCACCTGGAATTATCTTTGCCCTTGAAAGAAAAGACATGATACGTATCATCATCGCCGAAGATCAGGCCCTGGTATCTGGCGCATTGGCCGCCCTGCTTGGCCTGGAAGACGATCTGGAAGTCATTGCGCTGGCAAAAAACGGCCAGGAAGCCTTGGCCTTGTGCGAAAAAGAACAGCCAGACATACTCGTTACCGATATAGAGATGCCACTCATGACAGGGCTGGAACTGGCAGCAGCAATTGCAGAGAAAAAGCTCAACAGCAAAGTCATCGTGCTGACCACCTTTGCCCGCAGCGGCTACCTGCGCCGCGCCATGGCCAGCGGCGTACGCGGTTACATGCTCAAAGATGCGCCTGCTGATACGCTGGCAGCAGCCATACGCACTGTGCATGGCGGTGGCCGCGCTATCGCGCCGGAGCTGGCGATGGAGAGCTGGGGCGGCGAACAAGACCCGCTGAGCGAGCGTGAACGCCAGGTTTTACGACTGGCCGGGTCAGGCTCCAGCAGTACAGAAATTGCCAGGATCATGCATTTATCAGAAGGCACGGTACGCAATTATCTCTCTGAAGCAATCAGTAAACTGCATGCAAAAAACCGTGTGGATGCCTATCGCCTGGCAAGAGATCAAGGCTGGTTGTAAAGTCACAGGCAGCCTATAATTGGAAGGACAAAATGCAGGACTAAAAAGGATGAAGACAATGAGGAAAGTAATTATTTTTTGGGTATGTAGCCTTCCCCTGCTTTCCTATGCTCAGCAATCCTCGCTTGAAGCGCGGTCTGACAAACTGCGCGAAGCCGCCATGAGTGCATTTGAAAAGAATCATGATCAGAAAAAAGCATTGCAACTGAATGCCGCCGCACTCAAGCTCAGCCGGTATTTACCAGCGAGCAGTTGGCGCACAGTAGAAAATTATGATGATGCCGGTTTGTATTATTACGAGAGTAATAAATGGAAGGCATCAGCACAACACCAGGCAATTGCAGTCTTGCTGGCTTGCGGCATGGAAGAAAGCAAGAGCATGTTCCCGGTGTATGTAAAACGCCTGGGATTTGCATTTTCCAAATACCGCCCGGGCGAAGATTTTGCACCCATCGCGGCCAATCCACTGTTGTTACTGAAAGATATCCCGCTGAATCTGCGTGCCTATGGCGACTTGAGAAGACGCTATTTCAAGACCATCAAACTCAAGCCAGATGCGCAGACTTCAACTATCACTTATCTCTACAAAATAAAACCTGAGACACTGCCAGCCACATGCTACCTGCCAACAGACCAGGCCCAGGAGCAAGCAGTCAGGCGCGAATAAGCTGTTTGCAAACGGGCTACAATAGCGCCAATTCTTCCGCAATCAGAGTTAGCCTAAATTGCAAGATTACTTATCCCATGTCAGCCTCGCCCCACATCCCCTGCTGGCGGATGTCTGCATGCATTTTCTGGTCAAGGACATTCCCGACTGTTGGTACACCGTACCTGCCAGCCCTCTACCTATGTTGCTTGTGGTCACGCATGGCGCAGTTGAAATGGAAAACGGGCAAGCATTGCCTCCCCTGACTGTCGTAGGCCCCAGCCGTCATCGCTACCGTGGCAAGGCTCAACCCGGCTCAAGATTCATTTCAGCCGCGTTCCGCCCTGGCAAGCTCAGCGCTATTCTTGGCTATCCGGTGGATAAATTCAGTGATGCTGTCATTGATCTCGCCGATGTGCTGCCACTATCCAGTTGTCATGAATTCCAGGACAAACTGCATGCTGCCTGCGACACTGCAGCCAAAGTAGAAGTGGTGCAAGACATGTTGCTACGTTGGCGTTTGCTGGAAAAACCACGCATCGCCCCGCTGGCGATGCCACCTCACTGGATCAGCAAGCCGGGCGATGAGCTGGCTGACCAGCTCGGTCTCGGTACCAGGCAATTCGAGCGGCGTTTCCTGGCCAGCTTTGGCCTGAGTTTGCGCAGCTACAGGCAACACCTGCGTTATGGCGCGTCACTTATGCAAGTCATGCTGGGCAGTTTGCCAGCCCCTACCTGGGCTGAATGTGCCATCAGCTTTGGTTATGCTGACCAGGCGCACATGAACCGTGACTTTGCCCGCTTTACCGGCCATACTCCAGCCCAGCTCATGCGTGGAATTGCAGCTCAAGACCCTGCGCTCTGGGCCTTCCGTTTCAATGAAACTGACGTGGGAAAGATGTTTATCCCATTAGATGAAATCGATGTCGTTTCGGTTCAAGACCAGCTTATCACCTGAATCCATAATCGGGGTTTCTCATACAAGGCAAGCAGGGAACCCCCATCATGGAAGAGCAAACAGGTTTGTTTCAGGATTCATACATCCTCACCAACGTCAACGATCTGATGAACAAGGTACAGAGTAACAGCATGTGGTACCTGTCCTTTGGCCTTGCTTGCTGCGCAGTCGAAATGATGCAGGCTGCCAGTGCACGGTATGATATGGACCGCTTTGGTTTCATGCCCCGCGCCAGCCCACGCCATGCAGATTTGATGATCGTTGCCGGCACCCTCACCAATAAAATGGCCCCGGCCTTGCGCAAGGTGTATGACCAGATGGCAGAGCCACGCTATGTGATTTCCATGGGCTCTTGCGCCAACGGTGGCGGTTACTATCACTACTCTTATTCTGTCGTGCGTGGCTGTGATCGCATCGTGCCAGTCGATATCTATATCCCAGGTTGCCCACCTACTGCAGAAGCGCTGATTTATGGCTTGCTGCAGTTACAGAACAAGATCAAGCGCAACAATAGCTTTGCCCGTTAGTAGTTAATAGTTAGTAAGTAGTAAGTAGAGGCAATGGCAGTCTGAACTCCTTGCGCAGATATTGCCATTATCAGCTCCTTGACAGAGATACAGGGAAGCATATCCATGACCATTTATCTGCGATATGCCTTTCCATAGTTGCCGTCAAGATTGCCTTTTACCCAGTCCGCCATCAGATCATAAAAACCTGGCGCAATGCGTGTCTGCTTGCGCGTGCCATCTTTTGCTTCTGTATATTCCCACATGCCATGACCAGTATCGGGGAAGCGGTAAATCGTGATATTACTGCCCTGACGGCGAAGATTCGAGAGCCGTTCCAAACTCACCGCACCCGGAGCCTGGCGGTCTTCATCCGCGAATACCCACATCTGCGGCACATCAACTTTGCTCAAGACCTGCATGGGATCAAGCGACCAGTCAATATTCAGCTTGTCGAAGCTTGGCACGCCATTACGGCGCAAATCATCTACCGACATGCTCAGGAACACGCCCGAGTATCCTCCCTTTATACTTGTGAACCAGGCTTCTTTGCCAAACTGCTTCTGGATATCAGCAAGCTCATCAAATCCTTCTTTCAAATCAGATTTTGCTATTTTTGCCGTCACATCTGTCACCTTGCTGGCTTTGGCAAGTATGTCGTCGCCATAACCGTGATCGCGTAATTCCTTGCTGACCTGCTCCGCATCCTGCCCGGGAATATCAACCGCCAGGCCAAAGCCGATCCCAAGAAACTCTGCCCTGGCCCGCGCTGCAGCGAGTGGCACTATCCACCCACCCTGGCTCAAGCCTATGAGACCAAAACGACCGTAGCGCCCGGCTGCCAGTCGTTTGGCTTCGTGCGAAGCTGCCACCAGGTCATCGGCCAGGAGGGGGAAGTTTTGGGTATATTCTCCTTGCGAAAGTCCGGTGCCGCGTTTGTCATACACAAAGACCGAAATACCCCGTCCGAGCATTTGATAAGGGTCACCTGCACGGTCTATCCAGCCAGTGCCTTCTGAGCCATGTGCATAGACGACCAGGGGTGTATTTTTCGCGGCACCGGGCGGTTCCATAACTTCCATCAAGCGACCTGCGAGCACGACACCACCAGATTCAAATCGCGTGTTCCACTCGGAAATGGCCAGCTTGTTCCAGACCTCCTCTCCTCGAACCAGAACTGCATTCTTTCCACATATCAGCGTAGTCCCGGAGTCCAGAGTATTGCCAAGCATCCCGTTGCTGAAGATGTAGTTAAATCCTTTGTCTGCCTTGGTCACGACAACAAATGTCTGTTTGTCTTTTTTAAAAATACCTGTCTCACAAGGGGCCGATATAAAAGAGCTGGACTTAAATACATCAGGCACAGTAACAGCCTGTGCAAACAGGATGGGACATGCTAGCGTGCATGCAGCAAACACGGTGGGCGATAATATTTTCACGCATTTCTCCGGTAGGAATCAATGCTGTGGATGCTATGCGGTATTGTCGTTGCCAGCTCTTGCAATCCGATGAATGCAGGATTTCGATGACTAAAACCCTGATCAAAGGCTTTGGAATAAAGATTACATAAAAAAAACCAGTAAAACTGCGGGCAGCAGCTTTACTGGCTTGGTTCGGCTTAATTTGGCCTATGATGACAAGTCGCTTACACCGTTGCCAAATGCGCTTGCAGCACAGAACGCAAAGTCGCCGTTGGCCGCTGTATCAGTTTGGCCAACTGACCACTGCCATCATACAAGCCACCTTGTGCTGCGCCTGTATCGGATTGTGCCAGGATATGGGCAAAACCTTCTGGTAAACCAAATGAGACGAGCAAGTCCTTGTATTCAGCCTCCGCATAGTTCACGTAAGCGACAGGCTTGCCTGACAGTTCAGCCAGGGTCGCAGCCAGTTCTGCGAGAGTGAATGCCTGGTCACCGGCCAGTTCATAGATCTTGCCGCCCTGATCACTGCCTGTCAGCACCGCTGCCGCGGCTACCGCAAAGTCAGCACGCGATGCAGCCGAGAATTTGCCCTCACCTGCTGCCCCAAATACCTTGCCAGTTTGTAGCGCAGTGCCCACTGCAGAGAAATAGTTTTCTATATACCAGGCATTGCGCAAGAAGACGAAAGGCAGGCCGCTGTCGCGTATCAGTTTTTCCGTCGCTATATGTTCCTGGGCCAGTAATAGGGGTGAAGTATCTGCGTGCAGGATGCTGGTGTAGGCCATTAATTCCACGCCTGCATTCTTTGCGGCCTGCACCACATTGTTGTGCTGTTCCAGTCTTTGCCCAATTTCGCTGGAGGATACCAGCAAGACTTTTTTCACTCCCTGCAAGGCAGTAGTCAAAGTCTCTGGCTGGCTGTAATCACCCTGGCGAACCTGCACACCACTGGCGCTCAAATCCTCTGCCTTGCTGATATCCCTGACGATGGCAACGATCTGATTAGCCGGGACTGTGCCCAACAAAGCCTGTATCACCAGACGTCCCAATTGCCCATTTGCACCTGTCACTGCGATCATATTTATTTCTCCTGTTATGTAAAATTCGTCAACGCTCATCAAAATTCATCAATTTTTAAGTGCAGAATCCCAGTGTTCATCTGCCCTTCCATCCACTATCCGCCAGGTATCAAACCAGGTGGTGGTGTATAAAAGCTGTCCGGTGGTCTTGTCCCTGACTGGCAAGGGATACATGACTGTTACCAGGTCACCTTCGGCGATGACGGCAACTACGGGTTTCGTCATCTTTTCCGGTATCGGTGTAGCCTGGACTTTTCTGACCTCGACAAAATACTTGACCACGCCATCCAGGCCCGATGCTGCGTTCGGGTTATGCTGCAGATAGCGTCTGGACAAATACTTGCCTGCCATTTCCCAATGGCCCGCCTCCAGCAAGTCTTTCACGATGTGATAGACCAGCTGCTTGTTGGCATGCAGCTTTGGATCACTGCTGGTGAACAGCAGGTCAGGATTTTCAGCCCCGGTAACTGGCTCCTGCGCATGGCTGGCCGACGGCAGAGCCATCAGCAAGGCGGACAAGGTGAGCGCAGACATGGCCCCCAGGCCCAGGTTTTTCTTGTAGCGATATATCTGTTTTTTCATGACAAAGTCTCTCCTGATTTCGACGTAAAGCCGATAAGGTATATAATAGAGACTATGTCTAAAATTTGTAAGGAGGCAGCTTTTCGTGACAAGGTTACCTGAAGTGAACCCAGCCAACCGCGTAGGGATGGCATCTGATTTTGATACTGCTATGTGCCCGGTCAGGAATGTGCTCGACCATATCAGCACCAAATGGACACCGCTGATCTTGCTGACACTGCAAGCGGGCCCTTTGCGCTTTAGTCAGCTACATAAGCAAGTGCCTGACATTTCCAAGCGCATGCTGACCCAGTCATTACGCGATCTGGAAAGAGATGGTTTATTGAGCCGTAAAGTGTTCCCGACCAAACCGCCCAGTGTGGAATATGAATTGACCCCGCTAGGTATCTCGGTCATGTTGCCTTTGGGCGCCCTGGTAGAGTGGGCGGACAAGAATTTTGAAAAAATTAAATTATCGAGGCAGGCGTTTGATCAGGGTTTTGATCAGGATAATGAAGCTGCGTAAAACCTGCGTTTTGTTAGTCGTAAAGTGCCTGATGTCGGCGCTGGAGCCTGTAAATAAAAGTGTGTAAGTAATTCTGGCCAATGAACCTCCTATAATGAGGAATTGCCAAAATGACGACAAACGCAATGGAAAGAAGCAAACTGCAGGCGCTGGCCAAAGAGCTGGCGAAA
>NZ_JBMPPJ010000040.1:0-24900 GCF_049339865.1 Undibacterium sp. TC9W
TTCGCCAGCTCTTTGGCCAGCGCCTGCAGTTTGCTTCTTTCCATTGCGTTTGTCGTCATTTTGGCAATTCCTCATTATAGGAGCTTCATCTGCCAGAATTACTTACACACTTTTATTTACAGGCTCAATCGACTTTTTGATCGCTCTGTGCTTTCCTAATTCTGCATTAATGACTTCTTCAAGTTTTTTCTTCGCGTCAGTAAATTCTTTGCCTGCATTACTCTCAGATGACGGTGGTTCCTCACTTACCTTGTCAGAGTTGGCGTCACCTGGCCCTTCAGCTTCATCGGCATCTTCGTTGAAGAGTTCTTTTATTTGTGCTATCGACATGCCAGCGGAATGCTTGGCCAGCGCGCAGGCAACGACTTTCATTGCTGGCTTCCAGCATGCCTTGATAGCTTCCTTCGCTTTAACCGTAAATTCTTTGGTGATGGGGATACCTTGAAAATACTCTTCCAGCCCGGAATCGAGTTCCGC
Source organism: Undibacterium sp. TC9W (assembly GCF_049339865.1). Lineage (NCBI taxonomy): Bacteria > Pseudomonadati > Pseudomonadota > Betaproteobacteria > Burkholderiales > Oxalobacteraceae > Undibacterium > Undibacterium sp. TC9W. Next base: position 478 of record NZ_JBMPPJ010000040.1, read on the forward strand.
AATAAATGCCAGTAGCGGGTCTTCTGTAAAGTCGTTTTTCCAGGCATCAAAAAACACTGCAGGGTAATTCAATGCATCGGCCTGTTTCTTCCAGCGCTCCAGCAAAAAAGACTTGCCTGTTCCCCATGAAGCATTAACTGCCAATACAAAACCGGGATCATCTTTTTTTGCGTGATAACGCTTGCTCAGGTACGTATGTAAATAAAAACCATCATTCATTCTATTCAGGCAATCACCATCCCAAATCTCTGCGCTCCATGGGCGGAAGGTATTTTCCATTTTCATCTCATCTGGTAAACATCAGTTTCAACAGGCTAGATTATTCATATGTAGATTGTCAAATATTCAATCATTTCTCGCCTAAACTTCAAATGCAACGCAGACAAATGCACCCAGCCAGTGATAGCGAATACCGGTTCATTCTTTAGCAAGAAAATCGAGATCAAGCCTTTCAGTCACGAATTTTTGTTGATTAGGTGAAGGATTGTCAGAATGTTCGATCTGAGCAAAATACAGAGCCTGTGACTGTTTGCAAGTAAGCTGCTTCAGTTACTGATTGGCAATGAAAAAACGCCTGGTGCAAACACCAGGCGTTTTGTTTTGCGCGTAGCAATTTGCTGTCAGGCCTCAGGTGCCACTTCAACCTTATACAAGCTCTTGCCATCAATGTCGTGGATGGACACTGTCATCGCCTTGGTCTTCGCATCAATTTTCGCAATGCCAAAGAATTGCAGCAATTCTGCCGGTGAGCGGTTTTGTTTCATGCCCTGTGGCACGCTGACGTATTTCACGTCGGGTCCAAAGGTTTGATCGACTTCATTCGGGCCAAAGGTGCCTGCATTCAAGGGGCCGCCGACAAATTCCCAGAAGGGTTTGAAGTCGGTAAATTTGGCTTTCTCCGGCGTGTAATAAGTCGCCGCTGCATAGTGGACATCGGCGGTGACCCAGACCACGTTCTTGATATTGTGTTGCTTGATGAATTTGAGTATCTCGGCAATTTCGAGTTCACGTCCCAGTGGTTTGCCGTTGTCGCCATTGGCCCAGGCTTCATAAGTGCCTTTGGGTACATCCGGGTTCAGGTCCGGTACGACAATGGAGATGGGCATGTCGCTGGCGATGACTTTCCAGGTCGAGCGTGAACGCAGCAGTGCCTGCTTCAGCCATTGCAGTTGTGGCTTGCCGAGAAAGGCTGCATCCTCGTTCAATGTCGTTTGCAGATTTGGTGAATTCTTGCTACGGTAGCTGCGCTCATCGAGCATGAACACTTCCAACAAGGGGCCATAACTGAACATGCGGTAGATGCGGTCAGGATCATGCTGGTCTATGCGGTAGGGATTGTATTCAAACATGGCCCTGCGTGCATTGGTTGCCAGGGTATTCAGATCACGCTGCTGGTAACGTTTTTCTGCTTCGCCTATTTGCTGGCCTGGGTACCAGTTATTGCGCACTTCATGGTCATCCCATTGCACCAGGAAGGGTACCTCTGCAGCAAAGCGGCGCTTGTTGGCGTCCAGGAAGTTATAGGCAAAATTGCCGCGATAATCGTCCAGGGTTTCTGCCACTTTGGATTTGGCGGGTGTGGTGAGGTTATTCCATAGGCTGCCATCTTCGAGTTTGACTTGTGCCTGTATGGGGCCGTCTGCATAAATCTGGTCACCTGAGTGAATGAAAAAATCAGGCTGGAAGCGGCGTATGCTTTCATAAATGCGGTAGCCGCCAAAAGCTTCGTTAATGCCCCAGCCCTGGCCCGCTTCATCGCCAGAAAATGCAAATGTGATGTCGCGTTCTTTGCCGCCTGGCAGCAGCAAACTGCCTTGCACTGCTTCGCTGACTGCGGATGGGTTTTGCAGATCCTGGAAACGCACGCGGTAATAAGTGCGCTGGCCTGCGGGCAAGCCACTCAAGTCTATGCGTGCTGTGTAATCTGTGCCGGGTACGGCCAGCGGGCCATTGATGCTGGCAGCATTTTTGAAAGCTTCGTTATTGGCATACTCAAGCAACATGCGCGCGGGCCTGTCGGTGCGGCTCCAGATGATGGCTTTGTCGCGCGTGATGTCGCCGCTCATGACGCCACAGGGCAATTGCGGGCGCAGCTTGTCTGAGGTGATGAGTGCAGGTGCAGTTTGTGCGCGTACTATTTTGGGCAGGCCGGTTGCTGCGATGATGGCAGCAGCGCTGGCGCTGGCATTGCACAGGAATTGGCGGCGTTGCAGTTCACTCTTGTTTGGCTTGCGATCCTTGGACATGGCTTTTCCTTAGAGGGATTTTAGATGGCCCTTATTCTAAAGTGCCAGTATGACCAAGACATGTCAATGCAGATGCAGACTTGATTTAGTGTGCTGCCAGAGCCGCAGTAAATAATTCATGGTCCCGCCTGCGTTTGCGAAAATCAAACACGGTGGCAAGCGTTACCACCAGCATGCCTGCTGGCAGCAGCCACGCGCATATCAGGATAATCCAGCCCAGATAAGGTGAGCGTTCGATGGCGCCGTGATAGGGTGTAAAAGCAGGGGCACTTGCTGCAGTGGAGGTGGCCGTATGATCCTGAATATTGACCATGAGTACAGGCACGTCCTCTTCGCTATAGATCGCGGGAGGCAAAGTAGCTGTTGCGTAAGAAGCCATCATCATGCTGACAAAAAAGCAGAGGGCGCGAAGATAGCTGGAGTGGCTGTATTTGCAGTACATGGTTTGCTCGTCATTGGTAAAAGTGTCAGTTCAGATTTAAAAAAACTGCCTTGCCTGTCGCAGGTACCGGACGACAGGCAGGCAGAAAAACGGGAAAGCGGCAAAGCGGGAAAGATATCGGAGAAGGCATGCCTTGTTGTTTCCCTCCCTGATTAATCTATCTTCCAGACATACTGCACCTTGGTCCAGCTTTGCTGTGCTACGCCATCGATGGTACCGGGCGTGAAGCGACACAGTGACAGAGCCTGGCTGGCTGCTTTGTCGAGATTGCGAAAGCCGCTGCTGCCTTCCGTCCTGGTTTCAAGCACACGGCCATCAGTACCTATCAACATGGCGAGGGTGACTGTTCCTGCATCACCACTGCGCAAGGCGCTGGCAGGATACACAGGTTTTTCGCAACGGCTCATATCGACGACGGCTGCAACATGGACCGGGTTCTTTACAGCTTGAGTGCCTGTCCCGGTACCGCCACCCGACACGCCTGTGCCTTCAATGACTTTCCCTGTCTCGCCGTCATCGGTTTTGCCACCACGTACTACAGGAGGGGTAACGGACGGTGGATTATCCGGTACCACTGTCGGAGGCGCGATAGGCGGATTTATGGGGGGGGCCAAAGTCTTGGGTGTACTTGGGTGATGATCTGGTTCTACAGGTTTGATTTTTTCAGGTTCGTGAATAGACTTGGGTTCAAAAAAAACTGGCGGGCTGATCTTGATCTTCATGCTGTTAAGCAAAGCAGCCAACAAGGCCACATGCAGCACGGCGACGACACCCAAACGTGACATGCGTTTAAAGGGATGTTGCTGGTTTTGTGTAAATTCCATTTTGTTCTCCAGGTTTGGGATCTGGCCCGGCATGGCGCAAGCACATGCCGGGGCTGGCTTGGAGATGCAACTGTTTTTGCCGTTTCTTAACTATGAAAGTAGTTGAAAATGGCATTTATGTGCAATCCATGTGCTTTACGATAGCAATAAAAATGTCATTTGAAAAGCATTTATTTTATTTATTTTGTGATTAGTGGCTTCTCACATGAAGCATTTATTGCCGATCTCATCGTTTCCGTGTTGCCTGAAAGAAAAAATATCCCCGTTTCATTTCTACTTGCTGCTCTGGTTACCGCCGCAGCCGGGATTGAAAAACCCCGTTAATAATCGCCTTTGTCACTATGGCCCATACTTTATGCGCTACTGCTAATGCAATTGCTAGTAAAAAGCATTACTATTGCGTTTGATGAGTAATTAACTCTGCTAATCTATAAGGTGTTGTAATTATGCAAAATGGCATACGGGTATTGCTGGCTGATGATCATCCCATCGTGATGACGGGTTTTGCCATGTCGCTGGGTAGTTTGGGGATTAGCGTGCTGGGGCAGGCCAGGACACCGCAAGAGGCATTTGAGCAATATGCAGCCTTGAAGCCGGATGTAGTGATACTGGACATACGCTTTGGTGCCGACCTGACTGGTCTGGATGCGGCGCGCGATATCCTCGCGCAATTTGCCGATGCAAAGATTGTCTTCCTGAGCCAGTTTGACCAGGATGCCCTGATCAAAGAAGCTTATCGCCTCGGTGCCAAGGCTTTTGTGACCAAGGACTGTGATCCGGCTGATCTGGCAACCGCTGTGCAGCGTGCCCATCAGGGGGAATTGTATTTCCTGCCGCAGATCGCAGAGCGCCTGGCGAATCTGTCAGTGCGCGGGGATGAGTCACCACAATCGCTGCTGAATGAGCGTGACCTTGAAATCTTCAAGCTTATGGCAGAAGGGCTGACCAATGCCGAGATCGCCGAGCGGCTGGACCTGTCATTAAAAACCATCAGCAATGTCAGCCAGGCCATCAAGGAAAAACTGGGTGTACACCGGCCTGCCTATATCACCAAACTGGCGGTCAAACACGGGTTGATCGCACCGTGATGTTGTTGCAGACAAAGATGCCCGCATCGACATCTGGCTTGATCAAGGCAGTGCCGCAATGAATTTTGCCGCGCTGCTCTGGCGCAACTGGGATTTGCGCTCGCGCCTGTTCCTCATCATCTTTGTGCCAGTGATCTACATGTTTTGCTCGGTAGTCTGGTATTCCTATCAGTCACGCCTGCAAGAGGGCAAGGCAGAATTGCTGGAGCGTGCCTATGTGATCTCTACAGCACTGGCCGAGAGTGTGGAATACAACCTGCTGACCAAGAACCTGCCCGGCCTGAAAAGCACCATGAGCGATGTCATGCTGTCAGACCGCAGCATCGCCAGGATAGATGTGCTCGATACGGATAAGAAAGACATCCTGCACGTCATCTCTACAGAAAAAATCCAGCAAGCGGAACATTCGGTGGAAGTACCTGTCAGACGTCAACTAGTGTGGGTGAATTTGCTCAAAGAATCCAGGGCTGCGACATCAGGTGTCTTGCCCCTGACCACGGCCAGCAAGGAGAGTAAAGATGCAGATATGCTGGGTTATGTCAGGGTCACGATGTCGGCGACGCGCATGTTGGCCAAACATAGCCAGCGCTTCATGTTTGAACTGGCGATGAGCGGGCTGGCTTTGTTTGTCAGCGCGGTGCTGGCAGTCTATCTGGCATTGAGCCTGACACGGCCCTTGCAAAAATCCATAGAAACCCTGCGTGAGATACGTGAGGGTGATTATTCGAATACGCTGGAAGTGACTACGGGTGGCGAGATAGGGGACTTGCAGATTTCTATCAATGCCATGTCCATCAGCCTGCAACAGGCCAAGCAGGATCTGGAAAACAAGGTACAGGAAAGAACGCGTGATTTGATGGAGTCGCGCAATGAAGCGTTGAAAGCCAATGCAGAAAAACGCAAGCTCATACAAAAGGTGCACAGCATAGTAGAAGATGAACGCAAGAGCATCGCTATAGAAATACACGATGAACTGAATGCCTCATTGATTGCCGCAAGGCTGGAAGCGCAACGCATACAGCACCTTGCTGCGCAGATGGCCGCTGGCGGCGTTAGTGAAGAAATCCAGGAACGCGCCAAAGCGATAACCAAACTGACGCTGGATTTATATGCCAATGGCCGCAACCTGGTGCGCCGCCTGCGGCCTGAAGTATTGGATATGCTGGGTTTGCAAGGTGCAGTCGAAGACATGCTCAGGCATTACAACAGCAATGTGCCAGGCTGTCAGTTTCATTTTGATAGCGATGGGGATTTTTCAGGATTGGATAGCGGACTGGCAATTTCAGTTTATCGCATCATACAAGAAGCCTTGTCCAACGTCATGAAGCATGCCGGGGCGACGCAGGTCGAAGTGGCCCTGACCATGCTGGAAGAGCAAAAGAGTTTGCAGATAGAGGTCAGTGACAATGGCGTGGGTTTTGATATACACCACAGCTCTGCTGGCATAGGCATCACCGGTATGCGCGAACGGGTGGTGGCTTTTAATGGCGAGATTGAATTGCAATCCTCTGCCGCGACCGGGACGCAATTGCTCATACGCTTTCCGCTCGCATGAGCCTGAAATAAGGGATATGTAAGGAATATACAAGGGATATGCAAGATGAAATTTTTGTTCAGAATATCAGTTGTCAGCGTCGTGTTGTTCCTGCTGATCGCGCTGGCGGTACAGCAGGACTGGATATCTGCTTCTGCTGCGGCATATCTGGTTTTCTTTGTGGGATTTTCTGCCCTGGCTGTATGGATATTTTTCAGGGTATTTTCAAACGCTTCAACACAAAAAGAAAACCTGGTGGCATGCCCGACATGCAGCATGCGTACCGATAGTCAGCGTGAGGCATGCATGTGGTGTGACCAGGGTTTGCCCGATAGTTAAAAAAGCGGAGCACAACATCTTGCTTGCCTGATGTTGCGCTCCGCCGGGGATGACTTACCGCTGGTCAGACAAATTAATTCAGACCAAGAAACTGATTTAAATCTGCCATTTCCTGACGCCAGCTTGCCTGCTGTTGCGGCTTCTGGTGCTTGGGTTTGCGTGCCAGATCAGCTTGCAATAATTCTTCCAGTTCACATAGTCTTTGCAAAGCCAGCTCTGTATCACTGAGCACTGTTTCACCAGCTTTGTTATTCGCTATATCAGGTACAGCGGACATTGCCCGCCCCGTTTCAGATGCAGGCTGTTTTTGCCGCAGGCATTCATAGGCACTTTCTGCATCCAGCCATCTTTCCAGGCGACCATCCTGCACTACCCAGAATTCCTGGCAGCTTTGTTCTATCAAATCGCGGTCATGCGATACCAGCAAAAAGCCACCGGCAAATCCCGCCAGTGCTTCTGTCAATTCCTGCTTGCCCTGCATGTCCAGATGATTGGTCGGTTCATCGAGAAACAGTAAATGGTAGCTTGCCAGCGAGAGTGCCAAAAACAACAGACGTGCCCGTTCACCACCACTCAGCGATGTCACTTTTTGCTGATGTCGGTGATAAGGAAAGCCTGCTGAGATCAGCGCCTGCTTGCGTGCCAGTTCTGTCCTGGCAGTATCAGAGCCAGCGACAAAGGGATACAGCGCATCAGGCAGGCTGGCATCGCTGTTCAATTGTTGCAAAGACTGGTCGTAATAACCGATCTGTGCTGCCGCATGCCAACTGATGTGTTCGCTGCCCTGTGTTGATTTTTGGTCTAACTTCTGGCCTGACTGTATCGCTTGCCAGCACTGCCTGAGCAGCGAAGACTTGCCCGTGCCATTCGCGCCCAGCAAGGCGATCTTGTCACCTGGCCTTACGCCGAATTGCTCCAGTTTGAATAGCGCTGGCAAACCAGGCGCTGCCCTGACTGTCAGGTTCTCAAGTTGCAATAAATGATTGGCAGGCGATGCCTTTCCATGCAATTGCAAAGTCCAGGGCTGGCCTTCGGTGACTGTGGTTTGTTCTTCCTTCAGCCGGTCTGCCCGTTTTTGCATGGTCTTGGCTTTGCGTGCCAGTTTTTCATTGTCATACACACTACCCCAGATGGCCAGACGCTTGCTACTGGCTGCCAGCCTGTCAATTTCAGATTGCTCGGCTTCACGTCTGGCCTGTGCGGCTACATCCGCCAAAGCCAGTGATTGCAGAGCGTCAGAGCAGGGCTGGTCAAAGCTGGTGATTTGCCGGTCACGCAAGATCCAGCTTTGTCGTGTCACACGGTTCAGCAGGCGCTGGTCATGTGACACCAGTACGAATGCGCCTTTCCAGTTCAGCAAAAATTCTTCCAGCCATAACAGCGATGGCAAGTCGAGATGATTGCTGGGTTCGTCCAGTAGCAAGAGATTGGGGTCGCGTAATAAGGCACGGCCCAATAGCAGGCGGGTATGCTGGCCACCGGACAGGGATTGTACGGCGACCCCGGCGGTAGCTGTATCGATGTCGAGTTCCTGCAAGAGGCTATCGACGCGCCAGTGCAATTCTGGTTGGTCATTGATGGCATCCAGCATCGCATCGTAGAGGCTCAGCGCATGCAGCGCAGGTGGCAGGTGTTGTTCTACATATTGCCGGCGGCACAGGCGTGCCATCTGTATGCTGCCGCTATTAGCGCTACGTTGTCCTGCCAGCAGCGAAAGCAAGGTCGATTTGCCACTGCCATTGTGGCCTATCAAGCCTATGCGTTGACCGACTTGTAGGGTGAAGTTAAGGTTTTCGAATAAAACACCGTGGCTGGTGTCGAGTTGTAATGCTTGTGCAGATAATAAGGTAGTCATGCTCTTGTCTTTGTTTTGGGATGCAGGCATCCACGTCAACAGGAGCGCTAACGATAATGAGCCGAGAACTGGCCCGGAGGGTGATGGGATCTATGTGCTCTCGCCTTTTATCGCTGCGCGATGGATTCAGGACAAGAGCTGGCAAAGGTACCAAAGTTACGTATGCCGCTGATGGCATACTTTAGAACTTCCATATTTCCTCCTTTCTTGAAAAGATTGTACGAGAGTGTAAGAAGGTGTCAATGAAACCCAATTTTATGCAAATACAGGGAGCAAAACAAGCTGGTTCTGTCCCCGGCATTGTAAGTTTTATACGGATATACCCACGGTCAGGGTCACGACATAGCCCTGTGTGGCATTGCCAGTCACACTGACCATTTGCAGGCTGGTGCCATCGCTGAAGACATTGTCAGTTGCATACGTGATCTGCGACAGGTTGCGCACGCTGGCGGTGTAGCCCGTTGCCTGGTAGGCTTCATTCAGCGTCGCCATGGGGAATGTGAACTGTGAAGTCTTGACCTTGTTATTGGCACTGCTGATCTTGCCCACGCTGGGATAGACCTCGAAATGCACATGCGGGATACGTCCTGAATAGCAGCCAGGGAAGATCGTGGTGAAACTGACACTGCCGCTGCTGTCTGTCTCTTGCACGCCGCGCAGGTAGTTCTCTGCGGTGACCCCGGATGAATACATGGAATAATTGCCATCCCTGTCACAATGCCACAGATAGATTGCATAACCCGCCAGCGAGGCGCAACTGGTTTTGGTATTCACGAGTTGCAATTTGATGGTCAGGGGCACACCTGCCGCCACACCACTGGCACCGGCAATACTGGAACGTATATCACTGCGTACTATGCCAGACAGCGCCAGCGCATTGGCAATACTGACACCATTGCTGTTACTGCCGTCACCGGGATAGGGGCCGGCTGTCTCTTCAGGGATGATGCTGCAGGAAGAAGTCGTGCTGCCTGTTGTTCCTGTGCTTGTACCCGTAGTGGTACCTATGGTCGTGCCTGTCGTTGATGATGTCGCCGTTGAGGTGGAGGCGTCGCTGCCGCCACCACAGCCTAACAAGGTCGCAGCGCCACCGGCTGATATCCAGCGCAGCATCTGCCTGCGTGAGGCAGATGACTGCATCAGGGTATGAAGATCAGTTTCCAGTTGGTTGCCATGCTTTTCCATGATGTGTTTTCCTCGCTGTGGGTTTTACATTGGTGTTGCTGCATTGTGTCTTGATGACTTGTTAAGTGCAGTAAAGCAAAGGTAAAGTTAGGTAAGGATTTTGTGTCCTGGAAATTGCCGGACTGTAAAAGCAGGTAAATTTGCACGCGTACATAGATGGCTTTGCTATTATCAGTACATAGAATTTATATCCCCACACTTTATGACCAAGGTATTGCTCGCAGACGATGACGTCGAACTGGTAGGCATGCTCAAGGAATATCTTGAGCGTGAGGGTTTTGCCATTACTACCGTACATGATGGCGAACAAGCCGTAGCAGAGGCTTTGTCTGGCCAGCATGCGATAGCAGTGCTGGATGTCATGATGCCGCGCATGAATGGCATCGAAGCCCTGCGCCGCATCCGCGAGCACAGCCGCATGCCGGTGCTGATGCTGACGGCGCGAGGTGATGACGTTGATCGCATCATCGGTCTTGAACTGGGGGCCGATGATTATGTGCCCAAGCCATGTACACCACGAGAATTGCTGGCCAGGCTCAGGGCCATCCTGCGCCGTACCGAGAGTGGCATGAATGCCGACCAGGACAGACTATGCCTGGTCGTGGGTGCACTGCAGATATGGCCGGGCCAGCGCCGCGCAGAATGGAATAATAAAATGCTGGACCTGACCAGCACTGAATTCACTTTGCTGGAGTTATTGGCAAGAAATGCCGGGCAAACCGTCAGCAAGAATGAATTGTCCGAGCAGGGCCTGGGCCGCCCACTGGCCAGGTTCGACCGCAATATTGATGTCCACCTCAGCAGCATACGACAAAAGATCAGCGCCTTTGCCGATGGCCGTACTGTCATACAGACGGTATATCGCCAGGGTTATATGTTGACGCGCGAGTAAGTGAATAAGCGAGTAATGATGCCTAAATTCAGTATGCTGAAATTCGGTCGCTTGTTCTGGAAATTTTTTTTCTTCATCTGGCTGGCGCAATTGACGGCCATCGCCGGTATCAGTGTGACCTTCTGGATCAAACGCAGCAACGAAGACATGGCCAGGGCTGCGGTAATGGCTTTGCAGCCCGACAAACCCCAGCATGAAGACAGGCGCGGCCCTGACCCCGGTTCTGGCCCTGGTTCTGAATTCAAACATGGTCCCGGTCCGGATTTCCGTGATGCAGCCAGACCCGGTGGTCCGCCTGGTGAGCCTGGGCGGGTGCCTATGGGTATGCGCAAGCCACCGCATGATGGCGGCGATTCGCGTGCCTTCATTCCCATGACGGTTGCCCTGTTTGCCAGCCTGCTGTTTGCGGCTCTGATGGCCTGGTATATGTCCAAGCCTATACGCAGGCTTAGCGATGCTTTTCATGAACTGACAAATGGCAGGCTACAGACGCGCATAGGGGACAGCATGGGCAAGCGCAAGGATGAACTGACTGATCTGGGCCGCGACTTTGACCGCATGGCCGAGCAGTTGACAGGTTCCCTGCAAAACCAGCGCCGTCTCTTACATGATGTATCACATGAACTGCGTTCACCACTGGCACGCCTGCAGGCAGCGATAGGCCTGGCGCGCCAGCAGCCGGACAAGGCAGAAGAATACATGGTGCGCATGGACAGGGAAGCCGTGCGCATGGATAAACTGGTCGGTGAAATCCTGACACTGTCACGTCTCGAAGCAGGTGCCCATGCAGGGCAAGACCTGATACACATGGACGAATTATTCGCTGACCTGACTGACAATGCCCACTTTGAAGCGAAGACCGCAGGCAAGGCGTTCAAGACTGAATATTCTGTCGATGCCATCAGCAAGGTGTGCGTACTGGGGCGTTATGAATTGCTGCACCGGGCGATGGAAAATGTCTTGCGTAATGCGATACGGCATACCCGTCCCGATACTGCCGTGACCCTTCACGCAGAAGTACTGGGCAGGCAATTACATGTGTACATTCTGGATGAAGGCGAAGGCGTGCCGGAAGCTGAATTGCAGAGCATCTTCCAGCCTTTCTACCGTAGTGTGCTGGCAGAACAAAGCAGTGAAGGCTATGGCCTGGGGCTGGCGATTACCCAGCGCGTGATACAGGCGCATGGCGGCAGCATCACTGCCAGCAACCGCCGTGCCGCAGGGTTGTGCATGTTGATCGTTTTACCAATCGCATTTGCTTAGGGTGATACAGGCAGGAACAGGCTGACGTTCAGGCCACCGCCTTCACGGTTTTGCAGGCTGATCCTGCCGCCATGTGCTTCTATGATTTCACGCACCAGTGCCAGGCCCAGGCCTGTGCCACTGCGCTTGGTAGAGTAAAAAGGGATCAGGGCATTTGACATTACCGTATCTGTCATGCCGCTGCCCCTGTCCATGACTTCTATGCGTATGATGCTTTGCAAGTTGCGTATGTTTAAAAATACTTCATCTTCCCGTGAGCCAGACTCATGGGCATTCTTCAACAGGTTCAGCAGCGCATGTTCCATCTGCGCACGGTCCAGGTTGATCGGCTCTTCTGGCAAGCTGTCGCTTACGGTGAAAATGACTTGCGACTTCAGGCCAGCGATAAAGCTATCCCAGTGCGTACTCTCCAGCCTCGGCGTCGGTAGTTTGGCGAAGCGTGCATAACCATCGATAAAACTTTCCAGATGGCGGGTGCGTTCTTCTATCGTGAGCAAGATGCCGGGCAGGCGTTCGGTCTGGCCACGACCTACCAGCACGGCAGCAGAATTTGCCAGCGAGGCTATCGGTGCCAGCGAATTATTGAGTTCATGACTGATCACGCGTATGACTTTTTTCCAGGTCTGCACTTCCTGGCGGCGCAATTCCACCGTCAGGTGGCGCAGCAAAAATAATTCATGATGACGGCCATTCAGGCTGAAGTGGCGGCGCGCCAGGTGATATACCTCTTCCTCTTCTTCTGCATCTTTGGCTGCTACTGTGAACAAGCCATCTCCTCCGCGCAGTATGGCCTCCCGCAATGAGGCCGAGACTTGTGTCATCACTTCATTAAAACTGAAACCCTCCAGTTTGCGCCCCTGGTTCAGCAATTGCCTGGCCGCGATATTGGCGAAGACGATGGGGCCATGGTCAGCCACCAGCATCATCGCTACTGGCGTATTCTGCACCATGCTATCAAGCAGCAATTCACGCTGTACCAGATTCAATCTTTGCTTGCGCAAGACATCGCCCAGAGTATTATGGGCATCTACCAGTTCACCTAACTCGTCTTGCAAAGGCCAGTGCACACCAATGGAAAAATCATTGTCCTGGTAGCTGATGACCGTGCCAGCCAGGGTATGGAACAAACGTATCATGGCTTGCAACTGGCTGCGCAAGATGCCCACACCCAAGGGCAAGATAATCAGCAAACTGAGTCCGGCAGCCAGCCAGACCTGGTCTGGCAGTAAATGCAGCATCAGCATGCTGACTGCAACTGCCAGCAATAAAATCGCGATGATCAACAGGCTCAGTCGCGTGAGCATGGAAAACAGCGGCTTTTTATTGGTGCCGTTGGCTGATGGCGTTTGCTCTGTCATGCGCTACGACTGATGCCCAGCCTGTCCATGCGCCGGTATAAAGCCTGGCGGCTCAAACCCAGTTCGGCAGCGGCTTGCGCCACCACACCATGGGCTTTTTGCAGGGCGCGTTCTATCGCCTCTTTGTCGGGCTCCTGCTCATTGACCCAGCTATTCGCCAAAGGCAGGCCAAGATCAGTGGGCATGATTTCAGTTTTGGCGGCCAGCAGGCAGGCACGCTGCATGACATTTTTAAGTTCCCTGACATTGCCCGGCCAGGCATATTGCACCAGTGCCGATGCCGTGCTGGGATGCAGGGTCTTGCCATTGCTGAGGAAGTATTCCGCCAGCGGCAAGATGTCGCCAGTGCGTTCTGCCAGTGTGGGCAAATGCAATTCGATGACGTTCAGGCGGTATAGCAAATCCTGGCGAAAGCTGCCTGCCTTGATCATGGCAGGCAAATCAGCATTGGTGGCGCTCAAAACGCGTACCTTGACCTGTCTTTCCTTGTTTGATCCTAGTCTTTCAAAGCGCCCGGTTTCCAGCACCCGCAATAATTTCATTTGCCCGGCGAGTGGCAGGTTACCAATTTCATCGAGGAACAGGGTGCCGCCATCGGCTGCTTCAAACTTGCCCTCACGCGCCTTGCTGGCTCCGGTATAGGCACCAGCTTCGGTACCAAACAGTTCGGCTTCTATAAGTTCGGCTGGCAGGGCACCACAATTGAGGACGACAAAGGGGCCATCCTTGACGCTGGAATTCGCCTGGATGATTTCAGCGATTCTTTCCTTGCCTGCACCATTTGGCCCGGTAATCAGCACCGGCACATCGGCGCGGGCTACCTGGCAAGCCATGCCCAATACCCGTTCGGTCGCAGCATCATTCCAGACCAGATTGCAGAGATTGAATTTTTGCTCCAGCTCGCGTTTTTGCTTGCGTTCGCGTTGCAGCCTTTGTTGCAGGGCGCGGTTGCTTTGCCCCAGTTCGATCAGGTTCCTGACTGTGGTCAGCAGTTTCTGGTCATTCCACGGTTTGCCGAGATAATCGGCAGCGCCTGACCTGATCAGTTCTACCGCCGCATCCAGATGCGTCCAGGCTGTCAGCAAGATCACAGGCAGGTCAGGGTAGCGTTTGCGTATTTCAGTGAACAGGGCACGGCCTTCATCACCAGAGGTGGTGTCTGCGGTGAAGTTCATGTCCTGTATCACCAGGTCAATCGCCTGATGTTCCAGCATCGCCAGGCCCTGTTCTGGCGATGTGGCGCAGACCGCATCAATATCATGCAGGGAAAACAGCACTTCCAGTGCCACCGCGACGGTGGCATTGTCATCAATAATTAATACGGTAGGCATTATCAGTGTCTGAGTTTTCAAGGCTTAGGGGTTGTAGTACTTCAGGTACTGCGGGTAGCAGTGGCTGGTGAAATCGACGCAGCACGTGCCGCCGGTCCCACCACCGCGATGATACCAAGTATCCAGAAAATTACACTGCCTCCCAGCAAATAAGCTGCCGGCAATTTGGTCAGCTCCAGCTTGCTGACCAATAACTGGTTGAGACCTATGGCCAGGGCAAGGCCGCAGGCGATACCAAAATTGGTGATCATGAAATTTTCTGTGATGAAATAGCGCAGCACATCTATCTTGCGCGCGCCCAGTGCACGGCGCACACCGATATGCTTGCGGCGTTGCGTCACCCACAGGCTGGAAATGCCGACGATGCCGCTGGCAGTGACCAGCAAGAGCAGCACACAAACTGCAATCAGCATCCAGGCCAGGCCATTGTCAGCTCGGTAGCGCCTGGACCTGTCTTCCTGCAAACTGCGCATATTGATGATGATAGGTGTCGCAGATGCTTTTCTCAATGCCATCTCAACATCCTTCATGACTCGGTCGCGCTGGCCGGGTTCGGCGCGTACCGAATACTTGGAGTAGGGGTCATTTGACATGCGTATTGGCAAGACCACCGAGATTTCACCTTTTTCGCCAATCTGGCCAGCATGGGTTTGCAAACGCTCAAGCACACCGACTATCCTTGTCTCATACGCATCGTCACCTGTACCAAAATAAATGGTTTTGCCAACCACACTGGCCTGACCAGGGAAAAGTTTTTCTGCAAGTGTCTTGGTAATGATGACGATATTGGGAAATTCCTTGCTGGTACTGGTATCAATTTCGCGGAATTCACTCTGGTTGAAGTCGCGTCCGTTAGCCAGCTTCAGTCCCCAGAGTTTCATCACGGATTCCGATGCGATATACATCGATACGTTGGCACTGGTGGCAGTCTGTTTCCTGTCAAGTGAAACACCAGTGGTACTGCCAGACCAGGACAATGGTGTCTGGCTGACCCTTGTCACACCCTGCACACCAGAGACCCCTCGTATGGTTACTTCTTCCTGTTTTTGCGTGGCGATCTGCTCTGTATGATCAGCGACTTTGCGATTGCTGACATTAATGGAAAACAGGTCGTTTTCTTCTGCGACACCGCTCGGGCGTGCTACCACTTCCATACGCAATTGAACAATATAGACAGCGTTGGCTAAAATTGCCAGGCTGATGGCAACCTGCAGTGCGACCAGGATAGCACCAGTCTTGCTGCGCAGCAGCGCAGATAAAATGGGGCGAATTTCGAGATTGAGTTTCATGATAGCCTCATTGTGATTTGAGTTGTATGGCAGGCGTCACCTGGCATGCACGCCAGGTCGGGAACAAGCCCGCCAATATGGCTGCAGTGACTGACATGACAAAGGTAATGGTCAGCATTTGCCAGTCCATGTGTGCTACGACAGTCAACTGTTTCGATTGGTTGGCGATCAGGGCAAGTGCACCAAATGCCAGCAACAGCCCTGCAACACCACCAGCCAGGCCGATGACACTGCTCTCGATGAGAAATTGATTGAAGATCTCTTTACGGGATGCGCCCAGCGCACGCCGTACACCCACTTCCGATGCCCGTACAGAAAATTTCGCCAGTAACAGACCTACGGTATTCACCAGGCACAGCAACAGGAAGCCAAATGCCAGCCAGGCAGATAATTTGTTATCGTTGCCGACCACTTTGGATTCTTCCAGCCATTCCATGACATTAAACAGTTTGTTTTTTGCCTGGCGCATGTAACGCCCAAGCTTGCGCTGCTCCGATGCATAATTGTCGAGGTAGCTTTGCAGTTCCTGACGCTGGCCTTCTGACTTCAATTCAAACCAGAAGCTTAACCATGTGCATTCAGAATCCAGTCGCCCCTGCCAGCCGGGTGCTTTTTCGCCAGTGCAGCCCATGCCACCTGCGTGGGTAATTTCATGCCGGATGGCACTTGCAAGGGGGATAAAAAAATCTTCCCGCGTGCCAAATGTGGCATCGCGATAAAAGCGCGGACTTGGTTCCCAGGTATCTAGTACGCCGACTATCTGGAACTGGTGGCCTATCATGGTCAGGTACTGACCAACAGGATTGGTATTGCCATACAGTTTATCAGCCAGTTTTTTCCCAAGTACAACAACGTCTGCTGCTTTTGCATCGTCGTTTTCAGTCCATCCCTGGCCATGCAAAAATGGTGTGTCAAACATGGCGAAAAAGTCCTTGGTGACGGCGGCACCTTCGGGCTCTATCGCAGGCAAGTCTTTGCGTGCAGGTTCTATGGCCATTAATATGCCGTACATGGCCGAACGTCTTTCCCCAATTTTTGCCGGCAGGTGATTCATGACATCCCGGTAACTCATCTGCGTATCATTCGGTTTATCATTGGGCGTATAGCCTTTCAATGGGCCGTTATCCATCCAGGGTGTGAACAGCCGGTTGCTTTTGTGTGGTATCGGGTCACCCGACATCACATGCAAGATCGTCAGGGTGGAAATGCTGGCAGCAACGCCAACTGCCAGCGTCAGTATCATCAGCGCAGTCAGGGCCGGGTTGCGGCGCAGGCTGCGTATGCCGAGTAAAAAATAATAACGAAACATGATGCGGCTCCTCAGGCGACTGCCGAACTATCGACTTCATTGGCCGAGCTGGTATCGGTTTTTCCTTCAGCTTTGGCATCGTAAAGTGACGGCACCTTGCGCACCAGATCACTGACCTGGCCGTCAATGATGTGCACATTGCGTTGAGCCCGTACGGCCAGTTCAGGGTCATGCGTTACCATCAGGATGGTTGTGCCCTTGGCATTGATTTCTTCCAGCAATTCCATGACACTGCGTGCCATCTGTGTATCGAGGTTACCGGTAGGTTCATCGGCCAGCAGCAATTTTGGTGAGCCAGCCAGCGCACGGGCAATCGCCACACGCTGTTGCTGACCACCAGACAGTTCAGCCGGATAATGTTTCATGCGTGAGGCCAGGCCAACCTGTGCCAGTGCATCCTCTATGCGTTCCTTGCGTTCAGCCGTATTGAAGCCGCGATAGCGCAAAGGCACATCGACATTGTCGAACAGGTTCAGGTCAGGGATAAGGTTGAAGCCCTGGAAAATGAAACCCAGTTTTTCATTGCGCAAACGGGTGCGGGCATTGTCATTCATGCCTTTGACGTTGACGCCATCGAGCAGATAATCACCATCATTGAATTCTTCCAGCAAACCGGCAATATTCAGGAAAGTGGTTTTTCCAGAGCCGGATGGTCCGGTCACCGTGACGAATTCGCCCTCCTTGACATGGATGTCAAAGCCGCGCAGGGCATGGGTTTCGATCAGGTGCGTACGGTAAACTTTGCTGAGGTTTTTCATGCGTAACATGGGATATTCCTTCTTAAATTAATTGTTGATATTAGTTATTGATAGAAACGCTGTTCGCGCTTTCAAATGTATCGGTACCGGATATCACGACTTTGTCGCCGTCTTTCAAACCACTGAGAATTTCTACTGCAGAGATACTGGTTGCACCCATTTTGATGGGGCGGCGCTGGGCAACACCATTTTCGACGACATAGGCAAAGCGTCCGCCGTCTGCTTCGACAAAGGGGCCGCGTGGCAAGATCATGACATTGGCTTTTTCTTCCATCAGCAAACGGGCCGAGACGCGCTGGCTTTGACGCAGGCCTTCAGGCTGTTTATCGCTGAAACGTACCCTGGCAAGTATCTGGTTCTTTACCACTTCTGGCGAGATGGCGGTCAGGGTGCCCATGACCTTGTTATTGTTGATCATGATTTCTGCCTTCATGCCCAGGCCAAGGTCGGTCATATACGATTCCGGGATTTCGACTTCGACTTCAAGCTGCGACAGATCAACCAGTGTCATCAAAGCTGTATTGGCGGCCACTACGCTGCGGTTGGAAATCGCCAGACTGCCGATGATGCCATCGACAGGTGCACGCAGTTTCAATTCATCGACACGGCGTTTGGCAAAGTCCAGGGAGAGGCGCTGGCGTTGCAACTGACTCATCTTGGTTTTTAATTCCAGCGTCACATCTTCGTTTTCCAGGTCTGCAGCCTGGGCTGCATGCTTGGAGCGGATTTCTGTGGAATGCATGGCATCCTGGGCTTTCAGGAAATCATTCTTGGCAACCACACCGACAACGCCCGCTGCTTCTATACGCTGGAAGGCGCGCTGGGCTGCTACGCGGTCTATCTCGGCCTGGTCGGCATCACGCCTGGCGATCAGTTTTTGTTTCTTGGCGAGGATTTGCTGGCGCGCGACTTCTGCTTCCAGTTGCTCGGTATTTGATTGTTCGCGTTTGAGCTGGTCGTTGAGGTCAGGGGACTCTATCTCGGCGACGATATCGCCTTTCTTGACGGTGTCGCCCGCATTGGCTTTCAGTGTCACGGTGCCACCGGCGCTGGAGTACAGGGTCGGGCTGATGGCGGCAACGATACGGCCATTGACCGCAGCATCCCTGACCAGGGTGCCATGACTGACGGTGGCGATGCGCAAGCGTGATGCATTGACAGACTGGCTGCTGCCACGCCATGCTGACATCAGCAATACCAGGCCAGTGATACCCACCAGCGTGGCGATGCCAGCAATGATGACGCGTTTGCGTTTTTGTCCCTTATTGGCGGCCAACACCGTATCCTGGCCTGAAGTGTCTCTTATCATGATGTTTCCATTAAACAGTTTGCATACTGTTTAGCAGAAAGTGTGCCAGTTTTAAGTCATTGATTTATATGGGTATTTTATTGGCGCCTGATTGTCCACACTGTCCGCAGCCTTGTCCGTACAACTAAGCGTACACAATAAAAAAATCCCGTCTGCCTGGACGGGATTTTTGCTTGGGCTAGCAGTGCAGATTTATTGCAAGGCCTGTTGATGCCGCATGACCTGATGCCTGTGCCAGTAATGGCCAGAGACGTTCTTGAATTCTTCACGCACTTTCTTGATACCGGCCAGTTTTACCTTGGTCGATTTGGCACCCAGCATGCCTTTTTCCGGATGCTTGATGGTCAGCGTGTCTGAAAGCATGCCATCTTCATATTCATAAGTATCTACCCTGTCCCAGGCCAGCGGCTCGGTTTCATCGGGCAAGATCCAGCCTGCATAGGTTACTTGTATGGTTTTGCCTTCGCTCAGGGAAAATTCCACCGGTGGGAAGTAGCGCAACACCAATGCCTGTTCTTCTTCATTGGCGGGTTCATAGCGGTAGGCCAGGCTGTGTTCATGTGCCTGTGAAAAGTCTTCTTCATAGCTGGTCCACAAACGCGCTTCAATCTCGTCGGCAACCTGTATATCGGCTGCCCAGGTTTGCGCCGGTACGCTGGTGACGATGGCACCGTAATCAGCTTCGGCTATCACATGACCAACGTTTTTCATGCGCTCAGTCATCTTGGGATGGCTGTCGTAGGGGTGCGGCACGCTCGTATGTTTCATGGTGTCGATGAAGGCGGACGAGCGCGCATATGGATGCAGGCCGGACGCCACAAATTGTGCTATCCCTACACTGGCACCATGTCTTTCATTGCGTGAAAACAGCTGGTTCTCGATTTCATTCCTGTAATTGGCATAAGCCGCAATTTTGATCAGTGAATAGGTGACTGCAGCAGGTGCAATCACTTTGGCGGCGATGCGGTCTGCCAAAAATTCGCGGTCACGGCTATTGCGGGCAGAGGCAATTTCAAAAATCATGCGGTACAGACACATCAGATAAAACACCGTAGGCACATGGGCGCTACGCATCTCAAAACAATATTGATCATATTGTGCCAGCTTGGGGCCTAGCGCAGCGCTATTTGCCGTATCACCACCACGGAAGTGCGCCAGTTCATGCGCCAGCACAGCATCCGCTTCTGACTGACTCAGCAGGCGTAGCAGCGGGATACTGATGAACAGGCTGCGCCCGCGTAAGCTCCTGCCGCTGACATTCAAGGGGGATTCAGTGACAAAGAAATTGGCATCTATGCCTGCGACGATATTGTCTGGCGCTGCCGTTTTCAAGCGTGCCGCCAGGTCACGTATGCGCTGCCACAAACCGGGTGCTGCCTGTTCAGAAATCAGCTCTCCCTGGATTTGGTGATTGTTATTAACACGTTTAAAGATGCTGACGATGACATAGAAAACCGCAATTGCGACAAAGATGACGGCGACGGCTATCAGCTTGATGGAATAGCGGTTCATGAAATAGGCTGTGACCCAGAACGACAGCCACATCAGCATTGCCCCCTGCGCAATTGTCCCGGCAGTGCAACTCAAGGTCAGCACACGCCAGCCTGTGACAAAACTCAGGTACTGGGCTTTTTCATTGAGAAAGGCGAAAGCACCGAGCAAGAGCACACTGATCAGCAAGACCACACCACCGACCATGGTCCAGGCCGAGACTTTTTTGGCCATAATGAATTGCCAGTTATCTGAATAGCGCGCGCATACACGCTCCCTGTAACTGGCGGCTTCGGCTATATTGCTGTCACAGATTTTAGACGGTGGGTATTGACGGAAAAATTCTTGTTGCTGGAATTTTTCTTCATCGCTCAGCTTGCTATCTGTATCAATTTGCTGCGATACAAAACTGAGAAATTTTTCATCCTGTTTGTTTTCGACATGTTGAGAAAACCAGTAAGTAAACGCAGGTATCAGGAATAGCGATAGCAGCGAATACAGCAATATTTTTGCCAAATCTTTTTTGAGAGACAATCCGTTAGACATAGGCGTAATTTATCCTGTTCATGAACATGCGGAGGGAACGATGCTGATGAACAGGCCATATATTAACCCGGCAAAAAAAAGCTCAGCAGACAGGATTCCGGCAGACCTGAAAACATCGTCGTCAGATCAACAAAAGTATAAAAAGTATAGAGACATCAATTTGCTAAAACAATGAAACTAAAGTCTGCTTACAATTAATACAATTTGTGCTTTGCTGAAAAGAAATAAAACTTGGTTTCAGTTTGTGTACAGCTTGTCCACCGACTTATCAACAGCGCCCTGCTTTATGCAGCTGCGCGGCGGTTGTAAACATAACCTATACTCAGCGCTGCTATACCCAGCATGACTTGCCATGTGATGGAATGGCTGTTTGCCACACCATTGAAGCCAAATGCATCGATCATCGGTGCTTTAGTTGCATTGACAGCGACATATATGCCAAACAGAAATAGCGACAAAAAAGTGCGTGGTGTCTTTGACAGGCGCCCCAGCAAACACGCCACCGCACTCATGCTGAAAATGCCGCTCAGTAATGCCAGAGCCCGCATAGGTTCATGCGTTGATTCATGAATAAGCCAACGCAAACCGATGACACCCATCAACATCAAGCCCAGCAGTGCGCTTGTCGAAAACTGCCGCAAATAACGCTGGGCAATACCACCTGATACAGCGCCTGTCATCTCACCGGTAACAGTCTGATGGTCACGGCTGCTCAGATCGCTGATGAGTATGCCCCAGATAGCGACGGTGATAGTTAATAGCCCTGGTAAAACTGCAGTTGGTAAAAACATGGACAATAAGGGGATGGTCAATAAGGCCAGACCAGCGACAGGCGTGGTCGCCACTGTCAGCGCAATATCTGCGCATATTTGCCCGGCCAGACCTGGCAAGGTTAGCGCGAGGCGAAATAGCGGTTGGCACAAGCCAGCGAAAGGGCGCAGTATTTGATTTAAATAATTCAGGGGAGAACGGCGTTTGCGGGCCTGGCTGACTTTTACGCGATCAGGTGAAAACCTGTGGAACAAGGCAACCGCTGGTAGTAGTGGCAGCAAGGCCAGCATCGCAGTGGCGCAACGCAGGGCCATTAATTTTCCTGACCACATGAAGGCAGGTAAAAGTATGGGGATGAGTTTTGCATCAAAACTGGCAGTGCCCAAAGAGATATGTCTGGTACTGATATATAACTTCAGATGTGCCATCGATGTGGCTGCACCTATGAAATCGATATACATGTAAGGATTGATTTCACCGGCAATACCGCTATCTGCTTTGTCCAGCAGGGCGATTTGTGCGACCCAGACAAAAAAGAAAATCACATCGCCGAGCTTGCCCATCAAGGGTGAAAAACTGTCAAACAGGATGGCGCAACTGCAAACAAAAAATATCATGGGCAAGAGCAGGGCCAGATAGGTCTGCAGATAGATCAACAGCTCTATCGGGCCTTCACCCCGTACCAGATGACAGACCAGCATGGCACCCATAAAGGCAGTGCTTAGCACCAGCAGGTAAGCCACACCGCCCAGCCAGCGTCCCAGCAAAAAGATGCCATTGCTGACAGGAGTAGCGGCGATGACGGCACCACAGCCGCTGCGCATGTCTTCTGCAATACGGCCACGCACCAAATAAAAACCGGCCAGGCCAAATAACAGGCTGGCCAGTGTTGCACTGCCATAAGCCAGTGTAGAACTGGTGTACAGCACGCGGGTGCTTTTTATGACCATCAAGGCGGTGCCTGTTTGTGGATCAGGGATCATGATCCATGCCAATGCGATGACCGCCATTATTGCCACTACACTGCCCAAACGACGCAGGCGCAAGCGTGCTTCGCCCAGGACCAGAACAGTTAAGGTATTCAGCATATTCGGCAGGGATGGGCTCATGCTGCCAGCTCCTGTACCGCATAGCGTTGTGCCATCAGGGCCTCTTCCAGGCTGGGCGTAGCATGGCGTGCACCTGCACATGGCTGGTGTGGATGGGCGATGCGCAAGCTCATTTGATTGCCCTGTTTTTGGCTTTGCAATACATGCACTTTATTGCGCAAGGTCTCATATTCATCACTGGCAATGTCGGCAGTCCAGATTTGTCCATGGGCCTGCGCCAGGATGTCATCTGGCGTTGCATGGGCGACCAGTTTTCCCTGGCGCATGATGGCCAGTTGACTGGCGATGCTTTCTACATCAGAGACGATGTGGGTGGACATGATCACCAGTTTCTTGAAACCCAGTTCACTCAATAAATGGCGGAAGCGCAGGCGTTCTTCCGGGTCCAGCCCGGCGGTTGGTTCATCGACGATGAGTATGTCAGGATCATTCAGCAAGGCCTGGGCAATGCCCAGGCGCCGCCGCATGCCGCCAGAGAAACTTGAAGCCTGACGTTTGGCCTGTTCATGCAAATTCACCACTTCCAGCAAATGCCTGATCCTGGCTGGATCGCGCACACCCTTCAGGGCGGCAAAATATTGCATGAACTCCAGCGCTGTCAGGTTAGGGTAAATACCAAAATCCTGCGGCAGGAATCCCAGGCGCTGGCGTATGGCCTGCGGTTTCTTGACGATGTCCTGACCCTGGAAAAATATGCTGCCGCTGCTGGGACGTGTCAGGGTCGCGATCATTTGCATGAGCGTAGTCTTGCCCGCGCCATTGTGTCCTATCAGGCCTACCACGCCATGACCGAGATTGAGCGACAAGTCATGGACTGCGGTCAGTTTTTTACCAAAGGTTTTTGTGACATTCCGGATTTCCAGCATTGTGTCCCCCGCATGATCATTTTGTTTGAGTAGGGTGACTGTAAAGAAAAGCTGTTTGCTTTGCCCTGGCATTGAGACAGATTGCGTAAATCGCGGTATGAAATGGCTTTTAAATGATATGTAATCCGTGCGGACTATATTTTCTGGAAAACGGTTGATGAGGCAATACAAGCCTATACTGACTTGTCACCAAGGCCTTGGTGTTCCCAGGAGTAAATCATGAGTAAAGTTCAGCAAAGCAATAAAGAAAGCAAGAAGCAGGCGGCCAGTACGCCTAAAGAAAAGAAAGCCGCCAAGCAAGCCAAGAAGGAAGCTGGAACGGCAATTCCATGGACACAGCGCACAGGCGCATAGTTTTGATCTGCACCAGGCTGGATATTTCAGCCTGGTGAGAATGGATGTATCAAAGAAGACTATGGGCGGAGTTCCTTTTGAGAGAAACTCCGCACCTCAACAACTCACATTAACAACTCACATCAACAAATCAAACCGCCATAAACCTCGCCAGATACTCAGGCGAATTAATAAACTGCCCGATCAGCGTGACTACATCCGTCCCCGACTGCGCCAGCAGCGCATCAAACGTTGCCTGATCCGGCGCATGCCCCAGCAAACCGA
>NZ_JBMPPJ010000041.1:0-24363 GCF_049339865.1 Undibacterium sp. TC9W
CAGCTCTTTGGCCAGCGCCTGCAGTTTGCTTCTTTCCATTGCGTTTGTCGTCATTTTGGCAATTCCTCATTATAGGAGCTTCATCTGCCAGAATTACTTACACACTTTTATTTACAGGCTCGACAAAGATGTCGATAGGGGTAATCACATTGCGGCTGGAAGCTTCTGCCAGCCTGTCAAAGAAAGGGCCAGCTGCCATTTCCCCAAGAAACGGCGAAAGAACCTTTCCATCTTCTGCAAACAAGCTCTTGATGGTGCCGTAGTCGGCATCACCAAGCGCCCTCATATAGATTTGCAAAACAGAAATGTACTCTGACATTGATGTCTCCTTTTGATTAATGTCTCACAAATGTATCACTTTTTGTGCAATCGCCAGGTTTGCTCAGACCACATCAACGGTTTTCATTGATGACAGCTCCTGGCTAAGCAAAAGCATGAGCTCACTTTGTTCAAATTGTTTTATCAGTAAAGGAACAGCAAATACAAACTCAGATTCATTGCGCTTGAGTACATACGCTAATTGCAGGCGAGACAGGGCATGACGCATGGTTTCTGGTTCTACAGTCAGACCATTGTAAGCAAACAGGGCGGCAAGTGCAGACAAACTCGTTTTGCCTTTGAGAGCCGTGTGATAAACGACGATGCGGTCAAGGCGACAAGAGGCTTCATCTTTGCTTAATTTACCCCAGCCAGCCAAAGCATCCTGCACAGCTTGCGAAGAAAGCGCGTGCGTGACATGGCGGACTTCTATGGCACGCTCTCCTGGCTGCAAAGCTTCCAGGCATTCCTGGCAAAGGATGGCGAGCAAATTGGCGCGCTGACCGCTTGCTTCCACCAGTTGATCTACTAACTGGTTGCTGGAAAACCCAAAGCGCAAGCGCGATAAAGGTACCGTGACCAATTCTTTGCAGGCATCCTGCTCCAGTCCACCTATCGTCAATACTTCGCCAAAATTGCGCAGTGGGGACTGATAATCAAGCACCGCAGTTGCATATAAATCCCAAAATCCTGCCAGCATGAACCAGCAACGGCCTTCATCACTCAAGGAGCGCAGGGCAGATAATTGCGGGTAATTATTGATGGATTCATCACGGAAAAAGAGATCAGCTTCGTCGATCAACAGGAATAATCGTTTACCTGCGAAGTTGGCTTCCAGATGAGAAATAATATCTTCGATAGGCATTGTTGCATCAAGACCAAACTGAAGTGCCATGCGAGGAGCCAGACGATGATCGCGCAAAGAAATGTAATGACAGACTATGTGCGGATGTCCCTGCAGGCTACGCTGGACCGCTTTCAAGAGGCTGCTTTTGCCAAGCTGGCGGCCACCCACGACAAGGTAATTGGAGGGATCGCGACCGATGACGCGTGATAGCAATTTTTCCCGCCCAAAAAATGCACCCGCACTGGTAACCGCTCCTCTGGTCTGGTAGGGCGATATGCGCGTTACACGTAATTGCTCAGCAAGAAGACGCAACAAGACAGCGGCAGGTTGTCTGCTAAGCATGCACTCAGTCTGACTCGCGCCGTCGAGCATCACAAACATATTGCCTTTATCTTCGCAGTAAGCTTGCAGCGCAATGTGTTCTGTTTCACTCTCGGATCTGGCAAGTATCAGCATCACATCAGAACCAATTTGCGCGGATATTAGCGCACCTATCAGAACCTCATCGCTGACATCAACATAGGGGATAAAGACCAGGCATCTGTCCAGCGACACGGGCAGATTGCTAGCAAATTGCCACTCAAAAACCTGGCCGGGAAGCGACCACCCTGTGCTGACTTTGCTTTGTACTGACAGACGTGTTGCTAGATATTCCTGCTGTCTATTTGCACCTTCATTGACATAAGCAACGGCGCGCTGCCAGGAAGCAGTGGAGATACCTGCCGCTTGCAACGTCGCCTGTCTTCTGCCGGTAATGCCAAGCAAACGATCGAGTTTGGGCAAGATACGGTAGGGTGTGCGTCGCAAGCGATCAGGGCGCAATTGTGATGGCCCCAGTAAAGGGTGTCTTACAACAGCAAAAATACCAGCGGCAATGAAAATCAATGCACAAACCAGGGGCAAGGTCTTTAGCTGGCTCAGAGTTACTGTGTCTGAAGTGGCACCTTCGCAATTCATTGGCATGAATTTGGCAGGCACAGGCGGCGTGCCGGCACGACATTTCCATGAGTGGTTTGATGGAATGAACTCAAGTATCAATTGTGTCCCCGACAGGGAACCTAACTGAGCATATTTTATTAAATTGATCTGCAATATATTTGGCCGGGGTGAGGTCACTGCGAGATATGGAGTTATCGTCTGCGGTTCTAACTTTTTAATATCAGAAGGCCATTCATCGTTAATGTTATGCATTTCAGACAAAGCGAGGCGCCATTGGTTTATATCACTCCAGATAGGGCCAACGTTTTCAGCAGCAAGCACACCATCCCTGGTAAAGGGATTCAGCTTTGGCGCGAGCAGCGCAGTTCCAAGCAATAATGTCAGCGTGATGATGAAAATGGTACGCAGTATTTTCTTTGGCAGTTGCAACAAAAAATTTCCCTGCATCATTCAAGCACCATCAAGCCAGCTTCACGGATAACGTCGCAACGCCAGCAAAGCCGGGCCTGATCACCTTGTCCACGGACGTGTATCAGGTTTCCCCAAAAAAGGCGGCGCAAATCCTCATCCTGAAGATAGGGACGAGCTCGCCCCAGATCATCGGTCTCCAGCAAGCTGCGCAGACGCAGCAGAGAAGCTGGATTTTGTGTCAGCGGCAAAAAGGTTTGCCACAAACGGGCACTGTGAGTTAAAAATGTGCGCAATGCTGCGCCATCGTTTTCCATGGAAGCCTGATTATCAACCAGCCATTGCATACCTTCTTCAAAGAGGGCCGGATGGCCGCCACACATGGTTGCCAGTGCGGTCAGCCTGGAAGATGCGATGACATGGTCAGGCCAGCGTTGCTTGACGAGGATATGCAAGTCTTCTGTGTCCGCATCTGGCCAATGGCTGACCTGGGCGATATTCAGTAGCGAGAGATCGCCGCTGCGGTATTTCAAGTCGGCCAGTGCCTCACCACCGCATAACAAAAGATGCAGGCGACCACCATGCATTTCACTCAAACTGCGCAAAATGCCCGCCAATGCTTCGCGCAAGACTGGAGTGCCTTGTTCAAACCGGCTCACCAGGCAAAATACGCGTTCACCTGCTTGCAGTCTCTGTTCCAGTGCCGCTTCAAATTCATAATCTGAACTGACATTTTCAAACCCACATTGGCGTCCTATTGCCGCAAAATATTCACTGCTGTCGGCGCTGATGCTGTAAGGGGGCTGTATATGAAGTGTCGCTTTTTCACCGTATTGTACGCGTGCTCGGGACAGTAATTTTTCACGGAACGGGGGTTGTCCCCAATGCGCTTGTGACAGTAACAGGGTGATAGGGTAGGGCGTTGATTGAGCCAATCGCACAAACAATTGACCCATGAATTCCGCAAACGGTGTTTCATTGATTTCTTCGTTTTGTAATGGGAATTCAGGTGCAAGACCCGCAGCAGCAAAAAAAAGATTGGTTTCAGTTTCTGTCAGTCTGAGGTAACGCGCACAGGCATGCAAACTGTCGCGCGATCTGGCACTGGGGAGCGAAGTGCCATTCCTCCAGTTATTGACTGACTCCCGGCTGAGTCCAATTTCTGCGGCAACTCCAGCCGCACTGGCACGTATCCTGCGCATGTATTGCGATAGCAGATGAGAGAAGGTGTCTGAAAACATGAATAGCCTGTCTTAATCAGCCAAATAAGGCTAGTGATTTTAGGGAGCAAATATTAAATATGCGCCTGTATGCGAGCGCCATTTTATCAGCGTGCGGCCTGGTTGCAGATATTGATGCTGTCAGCCGGCGGCCGTATCAACTTGACATACTGTCAGCAGGGCCTTCAGTTTTTGCGGAATGGTTTGGGATTGTAGATTGCAGCTTTGGCTTTATCTTGATGTGTCTGCCTATGTTTTCTCGTTCCCTGCATTAACAGTATCAATAACATACACATGTTTAATGTCAGGCTGAGGACTAAAATTTCGTCCTTGTAGATTGCAAATAGAGTAATTAGATGGTCAGTGATCTTGATGAGTTCATTCATATGAAAACGGTAATTTTTTTTGATGCAATACGCAATACGGCTGTAGTACTTCGATAGGATGTTTGATTAGTAATGCATGCCCGTCAGGTTTCTATTTTTCGCCTGCCTGCCCGGTTTACGACAATGAACGATATTATATATTTGTCATTATAAACGTAATTTAGATCAAATTAACAGAATCAAAACTAGTTGGATGGGACCTGCGTAATGCTTCCCAAGCACTGTCGCTTAACTGCTAATTTCGCAATAATGGAAAAGTAGTTGACATCGCCTCAAAGGTGGCGCTGTCATTAATCTCATATTTGGTAGCGCTACCATTGTTGGGCGACTACCGGGACAATAAGTGAACTCATGAGACCTGGTATTGGAATGCCAACTATGTGCCCGCACAAAGAAATCGCAGCCAATACCCGTACGCCCATTCATATCAGGTATGGTCTGCACCAGCAAGGAGTTGCCGTCGTACTTGCACTATTGCTGTCGGCGCTTGCAGTTACTGTGGTCAGCGGGATGTTCTGGCCACAACATATCCAGTTCAGGTCGCTTGAAAATCTACTCGAACAACAACGGATGCGTATGTTGCAAAGAGACGTGCTGGACAAGACTCGCCAGATATTAAGGCTGAATGCGATGGAAAATGATGGCGTCACCAGCCTGGATGGGGCTTGGGCTAAATCTGACGCCACAATCAAGTTCGATGAATTAGTGCTGCAGGCAGAATCAAGCATTGCCGCGCTGACCGTCCGGGTTGTGGATGCTCAATCCCGCTACAACCTTATGAATCTGGCGACTGGTGGCAAGATCAATGAGTGCCAGGTTAGCAGCTACCAGCGCTTGCTTCAGATATTGAAAATAGATACCGCCCTGGCGGAACTGACAGCAACTGCTATGGAAGCCACCCAATCGACGGGGGCAGCTCGTGAAAATATATTCGCCCTCGTTCACATTGATGATCTCGTCACTATCCCTGGATATACCTCTCAGATACTGGCCAGCCTCCGGGAATTTGTCGTGTTATTGCCCGAGCCTACGGCCCTCAATGTCAATACAGCCTCGTTAGTGCTGCTATTCGCCGTTACCGGATCACAGCAAAGCACCATGATGCTGGCGCAAGAGCGGCAGCGACAGACAATACGCAAGCTCGCCGAAATAACGCAACGATCCCAACAACCCTAACAATCAGACGAAGCATTGCTGATCAAGGACACGTTTCTGGATGTAAAAAGTGACTATTTTCTCGTGGAACAGCAGATCAGGCTGGGCCGCATGAGCTTTTCTTCAGAAGCTCTTATCAGGCGCAAGACAGGGGGGGGGCGTTTTCCTGACATCCAGGCGCGCGATGACGTTTTACCTACCGCTGTCATCTGGATGCGTAAAAGCTGAGACGAATTGATGTCAACACTCACGATCAGCCAGCTTTGCTCTGGTGCCAGCGGCGCACGCGGGCCACCGCCAACATTTGCCATGGAATACCCTGTGTATCAAATTCGTTCATCAAATTCGTTCATCACCGAATTCAATCAACATAAAAAAATGGAGACAACAATGATTAAGACAAGAAACTTGAATCCCGCAAAACTTAAGCAGGTTATCGCTGGATTGTTGTTGGGACTTAGCTTCTGCCATCAGGCGCAGGCAGCATCCGCCTCGGCCAATCCTGCAGATGCAATTAACAAGCACATTTATGTAGATCAGTATGATCTCTCTACAAATCTATGGGGTATCAGCGGTGCAGGTACGAACTGGTCTGAAACCATCTTCACCAATTCAACCAGTACCATGGATGGGGCGGGTTATAAATGGACGGGATTTGGCGGTGATACAAGTACAGTCAAGTCATACCCAAGCATACGCCGGGGTGCCAGCAATAGTCAGAATAATCCGGCCACGTCTGGTTTGCCCTATCAGTTCGGCCCCAATACAAAAAACGTCGATGTGCTATGGAGCTTTGCCACAGCGGGCTACGATGGAACGGGCAATATTGTTGGCACCTACAACCATGCCATTGACGTCTTCTTTCATTCATCCAACATCTGGAATACGAGTTACCTGAAAGGAGAAATCATGGTCATACCTGACTCCTCTGCTAACTCGCAGACCGCAGGTTGGGGTGTCAAAGACGCCGCCAGCTTTGTACTCGATGGCGAAACCTGGGATGTCTGGCAAGCGACCATGACTTCCAACGGCAATAGCTGGCCAGTCATGCAATTCCGAAAACGGGTGAATGCCCGGCACTTCAATAAGAACCTGAAATATTTTTTTGCAGAAGCAGCGCGCAGGAGGGCCGATGTATTCAAGAGCACCTAGTATGTGATGATGGTAGAGGCCGGAACTGAAGTGAAATCTGGTTCAGGGCATTTCTATAATAAGAATTACCAGGTGAGCGTGTACTGAAAAAACGCTAAAGCATCTGACCAGGTAATAGGTTTTCCTGCAACCTGACTATAAGCGCTTCATGACATATTGTTGTACATGGTATGAAGCGCTGCAACTACACGACTCAACAGGCTCTTGGTAACAACAAAGCGTTGTTGAAAACCATCATTTTTGTTTAGTAAACTAACTAAACTAAAAGTCGCATTCAGACATTTATTGACCGATTTTTCAAGAAAAAGCTACCATCAAATACCGTTTTTACAGCAATTTCTTAAATTTGTTTAGCAGATTATGATGACTTTGTTTTTTCCTCTATCAGCATGGGCATAACCATACGCGACCTGGCCGAAGCCACTGGTTTTTCAGTGGGCACGATTTCCCGTGCGCTCAAAAACCAGACTGGTTTGACAGAAACCACGCGCGCACTGGTTTTTAATGCTGCGCAAGAAATGGGTTACGACCTGTCAAAGTTAAAGCATGGACGCATACGACGTATCGCTTTTCTCTTGCACAGACAGCACAATAATTTGTCGAGCAGCCCATTTTATTCCATCGTTTTGCACGGGGCAGAGGCTGCCTGCAGACGAGCCGGCATTGCTTTGTCATTTGTTGCAGTTGGCCCCGCTGAGCCAGTGATGGAGCAAATCAGGGTGCATCAGCCGGATGCCATTGTGTGTGCGGGATTTTTCGAAGCGGAATTATTGCAGGCGATACGCACTTCAGGAAAACCCTTGGTGCTGATTGATATGCATCTGGCCGGTTATACCTCAATTAACCCGAATAATCGTCTGGGCGGCTATTTAGCCACGCAACATTTGATCAACACCGGACGCAAGCGCATAGCCATGTTAAGCGGTCCGCACGCGCACTACAGCATACAAGAGCGTATCCATGGTTTTCGCAAGGCCTTGTTTGACGCAAAAATGCTGGCCAATCCAGAATATGAACTTGCGATTCCGCATCAGGCTGAAGAAGAAAAAATAGTCAGGCAGGCAGTGACGGATTTGTTGTCCATGTCCGAGCCACCAGATGCTCTCTTTTGCTACAACGACAATACTGCCCTGACTGCGATGACTGCTTGTCTGGATATGGGATTGAAGGTCCCTGAAGATATCGCCATTGTCGGTTTTGACGATATCCGGGCCGCAGCGAGAGCCCACCCAACTTTAAGCAGTATTGCCGTAGATAAGGAAGGACTGGGCGCAGAGGGCGTGGCCATGCTGCTACGCAATGCACAACCAGAGAGCCTTGAGACAACACTTGCAGTGCAATTGATTGTACGGGGCAGCAGTGTGCAATCTGTTTGAAGATTGAACCTCATCGGACTAAGTCATCAACGCCATATAATTCTTGGAAAAATCATGCGTCGCTCTATCATTTTATTTGCTTCGATTACGCTACTTTGTGTGCCACCACTTTATGCAAAGGCAGGTACTGATCTTGCAGCAGAGGTCAATCCCTTGATAGGAACGACAAATCTGGGCAATACTTTTCCAGGGGCAGTCATGCCTTTTGGTATGTTCAGCTTTAGTCCTGAGACCAGCAAAGGTGAAAAAAACAAGGCAGCAGCTCCTGGGGGCTATTTATACGAGGCCAGAAAAATACGTGGCTTCAGCCTGACGCATTTATCCGGTACCGGTTGTCGTGGTGCCAGTGGTGACATACCGTTCATGCCAGTTACGACAGAACTCAGCACCTCACCGTCGCTGGACAGTAAGGATGAGCATTATGCCAGTCGCTATTCTCATTTAAATGAAACCGTGCAACCTGGTTATTATAAAGTACGTATGGAAAATGGCGTGCAAACTGAATTAAGTGCCAGCCTGCATGCAGGTATTGCGCGCTTTGTCTATCCGACACAGGGTAAGTCAGCGATTTTGATACGCAATTCTGATTCACAGTTAGGCAGTTTTGCGGCTAATTTGAAAATTGATACTGCGACGAATACCGTCAGCGGTTCGGTCAGCAGCGGCAATTTTTGCGGATATCTGCACCCTGTAACACGCAGGCCTTATTACACAATTTATTTCGTCGCCCGCTTTAACCAGAAATTTTCGGCAACAGCAACCTGGCAAAACGAGAAAATCATTCCCAATGGTATAGCGGCAGAAGGTGCGACTGAGCTGGATGATAAAGGCTTCCCGCAACTCAACAAAGGTTCAGGGGCCTGGATAGAATTTGGTCATGCCAGAAATGTTGAAGCACGGATTGGTATTTCCTATGTCAGCGTAGCAAATGCCACAGAAAATCTGAATGCAGAAATATCTGCAGAAAAACCTCTGGAGACGGTCGTAAAAGAAAACCGCCAGGCTTGGAATCAGCAATTGGCTAAAATTGATGTGACCGGTGGCGACAAAGACCAGCGCACGATTTTCTACACTGCCTTATATCACTCCTTGCTGCATCCAAATCTTTTTAGTGACGTCAATGGTGAGTATGCAGGTTTTGATCAAAAGACACATAAGGTAAAGGCTCCCCAATTGGCGCAATATGCCAATTTTTCAGGCTGGGATATCTACCGCTCACAAGTGCAATTGATCGCCCTGATCGAACCCAAAATCGCCAGTGACATAGCACAGTCTTTATTGAACCAGGCCCAGCAAAACAATGGCGTATGGGATCGATGGACGCATAACAATGGTGCCACTGGCGTTATGAATGGTGATCCCGCTACTGCCTCGGTTGCCAGCATGTACGCATTTGGCGCACGTGATTTTGATGTGGCTACGGCTTTTACCTCGCTCACTAAAGCGGCACGCACTCCGACCAAGCTGGATTTGTCCAGGGATGGCTGTCCTGTCATGTGTGTAGGGCAAAGACCGGGCCTGGATCAATGGATAAAGTATGGCTACATGCCACAATCAGCGCCAGGCTGGGGCATGGTATCTGATGCACTGGAATATGCAAGTGCCGATTTTGCGCTGGCCTCATTCGCTGGAAAATTGGGCGATCAGGCTGCGAAAAAAGAATTCCTGGCCCGGGCGCAAAACTGGAAAAATCACTTCAATCCCGCCACTGGCTATTTGCAGGAACGCAAACAGGATGGCCAGTTCGTCGCTGCGTTTGACCCGGCTTCAGACGAGGGCATGGTAGAGGGCAGTGGTGCGCAGTATCTTTGGATGGTCCCATTCAATGCTGATGGCTTGATCAAGACCTTGGGTGGCGTTGAAAAATCCACGCAGCGGCTGGATAAATTTTTCAAGAGTGATTTTGGCGCATGGACACTGACTGTCTCTGGCGCACATCATTCAGAAATGGATAATGAACCCTCGATTGGCGCTGCCTGGCTATATTCTTATGCCGCACAACCCTGGAAAACCCAGGAAGTGATACGCGAAGTGTTAGGGCAGCTTTGGCACAATCGCCCAGATGGCATACCTGGCAACGATGACCTGGGTCAGATGTCTGCATGGTATGTATGGGCAGCGATGGGCTTGTATCCACAATATCCAGGCCGGGCAGAATTACTGATTGCCAGCCCAACTTTCAAGAAAATCGTGGTTCAACGAAAACAAGGACCATTGACCATCAATACAGATCAGACTGGCACGCAATTTAAATACGTGCAAAGCCTGACCTTGAACGGCAAATCATTGACGAAATCCTGGCTCGATGAAACTGCTTTGGACGGTAAGCTGAACCTGGATTTTAAACTTGGCAGGGAAGCCAATAAAAAGTGGGCAATCAAGCCAGGTGAATTACCGCCATCATTTGAATAAATTCAATTCAGGCAGTTGATGTATTCGTCGCTTTAAAAGAATCCACTGAAAAGGTACATATGATGTTTCGTATTTGCGGGCTAATTTTCCTGGGCGCAGTCATCGTCAACAGTGTTGATGCTGCGCCAGCCAGTAGTTCACGTCCGGTTGATGCCGTCAATGTATTCATAGGCACTGGAGGTGATGGCCATACATTCCCCGGCGCGACACGTCCTTTTGGCATGGTGCAATTAAGTCCCGATACACAGGTGCGACATTTCCGCCAGAGTTATCCCTGGGCGGCTGGCTATCGTTATGAAGATGATTCCATACTTGGCTTCTCGCATACGCATTTTTCAGGTACTGGCCATTCTGATCTGGGCGACGTATTGTTGATGCCCTATAGCGGCGACACCAAACTCGAGCCAGGCTATCCAGAACGCCCTTTCAGCGGTTATCGTTCACGTTTTAGCCACAAAGAAGAGCGTGCCGAGCCTGGCTATTATGCAGTCAAGTTGCTCGACCATGAAATTGATGTCGAATTGACGGCGAGTGACAGGGTAGGCATGCACCGCTATCGTTTTGCCAAAGGTGAGGCAGCCAAGTTGATCGTCGATTTGCGTAGCAGTATTTACGATTACAAAACAAAAAACCTGTGGTCTAGCATGCGCGTACGCAAGGACGGTATTATCACCGGCATGCGTGAAACCCGTGGCTGGGCGGCAGGTCGCCAGGTTTATTTTGCCATGCAATTTTCACGGCCATTATTGACGCG
Source organism: Undibacterium sp. TC9W (assembly GCF_049339865.1). NCBI lineage: Bacteria > Pseudomonadati > Pseudomonadota > Betaproteobacteria > Burkholderiales > Oxalobacteraceae > Undibacterium > Undibacterium sp. TC9W. The sequence goes on from NZ_JBMPPJ010000041.1 coordinate 10,968, forward strand.
TGAAATACATAACCGTGAAGATGCAGTGGAATACCGTGGCTTTGCCGGGCCGGGCAGCGGCCCTCAGGATAAAGCCAAAGTCGAAGGCAAGGCGCTGGTTGCCGCGCTGGATTTTGGTGTTCCCAGTGACCAGACTCTGATGGTCAAAGTGGCGATTTCGGCTGTCAGTGAAGACGGCGCAATTGCAAATCTGGCTGAAATTCAGGATTGGGACTTTACAGCGCAGCGGGCCAAATCCAAGCAGGCCTGGGACGATGCACTGTCAGCAGTCAGTATTGAAGCAAAACCCGAGATGCGCACCAAGGCTTACACCGCCTTGTACCACAGCATGATGGGCCCCAGCTTGTTTATGGATGTGGATGGCCGCTACCGTGGGCCGGATAATCAGGTGCATCAGGCTGAAGGCTTCCGTTTTCATTCCACTTTTTCTTTATGGGACACTTACCGTGCTCTCCATCCCTTGCTAACTTTGATACAGCCAGCACAGCGCAATGCTGATTTTGTGCGCTCGCTGCTGGCATCCCAGCAATATAGCCCCGACGGGATACTGCCGGTATGGCAATTCCATGGTCTGGAAACCTGGTGCATGATAGGTTATCACGCTGTGCCCGTGATCGCTGATGCCTACATAAAGGGTATTCCCGGTTTTGATGCAGATAGCGCATTGAATGCAATGATGGCCAGCGCCGAATATGGCCCCTACGGCGGTTTGAAGCATTACATGAAACTGGGTTATGTGCCAACCGATCTGGAACCAGAAGCTGCATCCAAAACCGTAGAATATGCTTTTGATGACTGGACAATCGCGCGTATGGCCGAGAAGATGGGTAAGGCTGATATCGCGAAAAAATATTATGCCCGTGCCCAGAATTTCCGTAATGTGTTTGATACCAAGACTGGTTTCATCCGTGCGCGTAAATCGAATGGTGAATTCCGTGTCCCTTTTGACCCGACCGTATCCAATTTTGGCAGTGATTATACCGAAGGTAGTGCATGGCAATATTCATGGTATATGCCGCATGATAATGCCGGTCTGATCAGCATGCTGGGAGGTGATGCTGCTGCCATCTCGAAAATCGATCAGGTATTCGATGCAAAAGTAGATCACAAAGTCTATGCGCACATGGAAGATATTTCTGGTTTGATAGGGCATTACGCGCATGGTAATGAGCCTTCACATCATGTCGCTTATTTATACAATTACTTCGGTGCACCATGGAAAACCCAGCAGCGCTTGCAGCAAATCATGCAGAGCCAGTATCAGGCCAAGCCTGATGGTCTGTCGGGCAATGATGATCTTGGTCAGATGTCTGCCTGGTTTGTTTTCACGAGTCTTGGCTTTTACCCGGTTGCTCCCGGTAGCAATGAATACATACTTGGTCGCCCGTTTTTGGATAAAACGACACTGCAATTACCGAATGGTAAACAGTTCACCATACGCGCCCAGAATCTGAGTGATGCCCACCCCTATGTGGCAAGCGTCAGTTTGAATGGGAAAGTGCTGGATCAAAACTATCTGCGTCATGAACAAATCATGGCTGGTGGCGAGCTGGTGTTTGTCATGCAGGCTGAGCCAAACAAGAAGTGGGGCAATCCTAAGGATGCCCGACCCTATACACAAACACCATATCAATGAGGCCGATGATGAATAAATCAGCACATACGTATTGGGGACAATTCATACCACTGGTAACGGTATTCTTCTTCTGGGGCTTTGTTGCAGCCAGCAATGATATTTTGATCCCTGTGTTCAAGGCAGCGTTTCATTTATCGCAAACACAAAGCCAGTTTGTATCGCTTGCTTTTTATGTTGCCTACACGGTTGGCTCCTTGCTGTACCTGCTAGTTTCTGCCGTACTTAAACAGGATTTTATACAGAAGATAGGTTACAAAAATGGATTGGCACTAGGGCTTTGCATATCTGCGCTGGGTACTTTGTTATTTTATCCCGCAGCTAATTCAAGTTCGTTTGAATTAATGCTGTCGGGCTTGTTTATCGTGGGCCTGGGGTTTTCATTGCAGCAAACGGCGGCTAATCCACTGGCGATTGCCTTGGGTTCGCGCGAAACCGGCTCACAACGCCTGACCCTTGCTGGCGGGATTAATAATTTCGGTACCACCATAGGCCCGTTGATAGTGAGCTTTGCCATATTTGGCACACCATCGTCAAACAATACGGTCGCCAGTATAGAAAGCGTCAAAATACCTTACCTGGTTTTGGGGCTGGTATTTTTCCTGGTTGCTGTTTTCCTCAAATTTTCATCCTTGCCTGACCGCCCGGCAATGGAAGAAGCGCAAGACAGCCATACACATGGCCCTGGCTCTGCATTGCAATTCCCACAATTGGTCTTGGGCATGCTTGCGATTTTTGTCTATGTGGGTGTCGAGGTATCCACTGCCAGTAATCTACCTGCCTATATGGAACTGACTCAGGGCTATCTGACCAAGGATATCGCACCATTCATTTCGCTATATTGGGGGAGTTTGATGATAGGCCGCTGGACGGGCGCGGTCGAGGCTTTCCAGTTGAGTGACGGCGCAGCAAAGCTGGCGAAATTCCTTGCGCCGTATCTGGCCTTTAGCGTGTTTCTTGCTGTGAACGCGATAGCTCAACATGAGTTAAGCCGTTTTTATGTGTATGGTGCTGTTGTCGTGGTGTTGATTTTTGCTGACCTTGCCAGCAAGGGAAATCCCGCAAACATGTTGGGCATTTTTTCTGTGTTGGGTATTTCTGCCTTGATACTTGGTATGTGCACCAGCGGCATGGTAAGCATTTATGCATTCACCAGTATAGGTTTGTTTTGCAGCACTTTGTGGCCGTGCATTTTCTCTTTGGCCATTAGTGGTCTAGGCAAACATACGGGGCAGGGAAGCAATTTCCTGATCATGATGATCATGGGCGGCGGTGTTGTGAGCTGGCTGCAAGGCTTTGTTGCCGATAAGGTCGGTATACAAATGAGCTACATCGTCGGCGTAGGCTGCTTTTCTTATCTGGCTTTTTATTCATTGAAGGTAAAAAACATTTTGGCCAGACAGGGAATAGATTTACAAAGAAAAGCAGCTATCGCGCATTAATTACCCCAGCAACTCCAGATCATGACAATGACTTTCCCAGATTTTCGTGCTGCCAGCACCTTGACTGAGCACATAGCGCACACTATGCGTTTTTATCATCCACGCTGTATAGATATCAGCGGTGGCTTCTATCATTATTTTAAAGATGACGGTCAGGTTTATGATGCAACCTCGCGTCATTTGGTCAGCAGCACTCGCTTCATCTTTGATTACGCAATGGCCTACCGGCAGTTTTCTGATCCACGTTATTTGCACATGGTACAACACGGGGTCACATTCTTGCGCGAAGTACACCGTGATGCCGTCAATGGCGGCTATGCCTGGCAACTGAACTGGGGCAACGGGAAGAAACATATCATTGACGATAATAATCATTGCTATGGCCTGGCCTTTGTTTTGCTCGCTTATTCCCATGCAGTAATGGCAGGTATGGATGAGGCACGTGCTTATATAGATGAAACCGTGGCTCTCATGGAAGAAAAATTCTGGCTACCAGAATTTGAACTCTATGCAGACCAGGCCAGTGCAGACTGGACGCACCTCGACACTTATCGCGGTCAGAATGCCAATATGCATAGCTGTGAAGCGATGCTGGCAGCCTATCAGGCGACTGGTGAAGTCAAGCATCTGCACCGTGCGGAAGTGATAGCCAAATCCATTACCCAGCGACAAGCCTCTCAAGCCGGCGGCATGATTTGGGAACACTACGACAATGCCTGGCAGATAGACTGGAAATACAATCTTGAGGATAAGGCAAATCTATTCCGTCCCTGGGGGTTCCAACCAGGGCATTTCACTGAATGGTCCAAACTTCTGGTACTGCTGGACGCAGAGGCTGAAAATTTGCAAGGCGATTCAACATGGATTTTACCAACAGCCGAGCGCCTGTTTGACATAGCGCTGGATCTCGCCTGGGATCAGGAGCATGGTGGCATTTGCTATGGCTTTGCCCCCGATCACAGTATTTGCGATGGTGATAAATACTTTTGGGTGCAGGCTGAATCAATCGCTGCTGCAGCTTGCCTGGCACAACGCACTGGTAAGCAAAAATATTGGGACTGGTACGACGAAATCTGGCAATACAGTTGGACGCATTTTGTTGATCACCAATACGGCGCCTGGTATCGCATCCTGGATAACAATAACCATAAAATCAGCGATGAAAAAAGCCCGGCCGGAAAGACTGATTACCATACCATGGGCGCATGTTATGAAGTGTTGAATGTATTAAAACTGGATAAACACCATGACTGACTTTCCTCAATTTGTCTGTGCTGGTGAAGCCTTGACCGACATGCTGCGCACTGGCCCAGATGACTGGAAAAGCCTGGTCGGTGGCTCCACCTGGAATGTCGCCCGTAATCTGGCAAAACTAGGCCTGCGCACAGGTTTTGCCGGGGCTATCAGTGAAGATGTATTTGGCGATGCATTGTATGCAGCCAATGAGCAGGCTGGCCTGGATATGCGACTGCTACAACGGTTTCAAAAATCACCCTTGCTTGCGATTGTCGCTGAAACTACGCCACCAAAGTACTTCTTCATTGGAGAAGACAGTGCGGATCTGTATTTTTCACCTGCGGCTTTACCAGGTGGATGGAACCGCGATTTGCAATGGGTACATTTTGGTGGCATCAGCCTGGCGCGCGAGCCACTGGCAACAACATTGATTTCATTGGCAAGGCAATGCAAAAAGGATGGGGTAAAAATCAGTTATGACCCTAATTTCCGTAATCTGATGGACGACAGATATGATGCTACTTTGCGTACAATGACGCAATTGGCTGACGTAATAAAAATATCTGACGATGATTTACGTGGGCTTTTTCGCCAGGAAAACGCCGACATGGCCTTGGCACAATTACGTGAATTCAATCCCGAAGCGGTTTATCTGTATACCCGCGGTGCAGCAGGTGCCTCTTTGCATCTGGGTGATCAAACCTGGCAAGCATTGCCACCCCAGATCAATGTCATCGACACGATAGGGGCTGGCGATGCCAGTATCGCGGGCTTGCTTTACAGCCTGCACAAGACACCAGAAAAAAACTGGCAAGAACACCTGGATTTCTCTGTCGCCAGTGGTGCAGCAGCATGTTTGGCGGCTGGTGCGCAAGCGCCTAGTCTTGCGCAAGTGTTGGCCCTGTACGAAAAAATCAAGAAAAATTAACCCGGAGAATTTTTATGCTGAAGACCTTACGCATCAGTTGTGCCTTACTCTTTTTTACGCTTGGCAGTACCTTAGCTCATGCAGAAAACAGCATGACCGAAGCGCAATCGCAGCTCATGGCCAACAAGGTAAAACGCGAAACCCAACATGCCTGGCAAGCATATAAGCAATTTGCCTGGGGTCATGACGCAGTAAAACCATTGAGCCGCACGCCACATGACTGGTATGGCACTTCACTGTTGATGACACCGGTGGATGCCTTGGATACTTTCCTGATCATGGGCTTGAAAAAAGAAGCAAAAGAAGCGCAAGACCTGATCGTCTCCAAGCTCAATTTTGACCAGGATATCTATGTCCAGAATTTTGAAATCACAATTCGCTTGCTCGGTGGCCTGCTATCAGCTTACCAAATAACAAAAGACCAGCGCCTGCTGAATCTCGCTGAAGATCTGGGACAACGATTATTGCCAGTATTTGAAACACCTACAGGCTTGCCCTATACCCATGTGAATCTCAAAACCGGGCAAGTACGTGGCAATGTCAGCAACCCGGCAGAGACAGGTACGCTGCTACTTGAGTTTGGCATGCTAAGCAAACTCAGCAACAAACCTGTCTATTTCCAAAAGGCGAAAAAGGCATTGGTGGCAACCTATGAGCGCCGCTCATCCATCGGACTGGTTGGTGCGCGCATCAATGTAGAAACAGGGGAGTGGGTCGACCAGAACTCTCACATTGGCGGTGGTATCGACTCTTATTACGAGTACATCTATAAATGCTGGCGCTTGTTTGGCGATGCAGATTGCAAGGCCATGTGGGATACCAGTATAGACAGCGTTAACCGCTATCTTGGAGATGAGGTTGAAAGTGGATACTGGTACGGGCGTGCAAACATGCAAAGTGGGGCACGCACGGCAAGCCGTTATGGCGCACTTGATGCGTTCATGCCCGCGCTACTGGTGTTGAGTGGGGATGTAGAACGCGCCAAGCGATTACAGGATTCTGGCTTGAAGATGTGGCGAATACATGGCATTGAGCCAGAGTCGCTTGACTATAAGACTATGACCGTTAATTCTGCCACTTATCATTTGCGGCCAGAAATTATTGAGTCAGCATATTACCTGTATCGCACTACTGGTGACACAAAATACCGCCTCATGGGTAAGGAATTTTTTGAGGACTTCGTGAAATATTGCCGCAGCGAGTCTGGTTATGCAGCCTTGAAAGATGTGCGTAGCAAAGAAAAAGACGATTCGATGGAAAGCTTCTTGTTTGCCGAAACCTTCAAATATTATTACCTTTTGTTTGCGCCAAAATCTGCCCTGGATTTCGATAAAGTTACTTTTAATACTGAGGCACACCCTTTACAGATAAAGTAAATTTTTCTGTGAAATGTAAATTTGTAAAAGTATAAAACGCTTGATGACTTCATGAGTTCATTCTTGCTCTCGTCCTCACTAAGTTGTGACGTCACATTAATTTTATACTTTTCAATTAATCGTCAGCATAAGGTTTATATCAGGACCAAAGCGTGGAACGTAAAAACGCGCATTAAAGTCTAAAAATATAAACATGCCTCTTGAAAATATGAATGAGAATCATTATCATTTGGTTGTTGCATTTGTTTATGCCATTCTGTTCGCGCTTAGCCAATTGCACTCCTTACAGGCATGTTTGAATGGTAAAAATGGAAAAGAAAATTAGACTCAACTCGATGAATTCGGGAGAAATTCCGGGTCTGGCCGAACAGTTACAGCGTGCAGGATTGCGCCCGACTGTTGGCCGCATAGGAATGCTAGCGGCAATTATACAAATTGGCGAAGGCTATCATTATCCAGAAGATATTTTGAGGGAACTGCTAAGGCAGGGCAGGCTAGGTAGCATCACAACAATTTATCGCGTACTTGCCGATTTGACGTCGATCAATTTTTTGCAACGCTCTTTTGATGTGGAAGGTAAAGCTAAATATCGATTAGCCGATGCAAGCATCGCTGCCGAAGAAATATGCCTGGTCTGTGAGCAATCAGGCAGGAGTATTACTGTCCATGAAAGTGAACTTCGGGGAAAATTAGATCAGCTGGCGCGTCAGCATGGTATGGAAACATCATCATCACCTTTATTGATACGAGTCAATGCAGCGACAAAACTGGAAAGTGTCGGGCATAAGTAGCGGCAATCCAGAATGACACCTGCATTTGCTATGTCTGTTCTGCCAGAGATACGGGTAACATGGGGCTAGTAAATTTCAAGGCTTCCGGTGTAATATCCTGTCTCAATTTTTGCAGATCAGGAATGGTTCTGTATCTGAAAACAGGGTATCCAGCGGCTATCAAAAAAGATTCTCGTAATGCATCTTCCTTTTCCCGTCCATTGTGGCTGGAATCGTCGTATTCGACGATGGCAATTGCCCCAAATGCCCTGGTACAGATGACGAAATCTGCATATTTTCTGCAGTATCTATTCCTAACCGCCTGATCATTCGTCTCAAGTAAAGCACTGAACGACACCTGCGCCAACACCACATGCTCAGGGAAAGCTTTTGCCAACTGCCCATACATAGGCTGCTCTCGCATGGAGAGCACCGGCCGTTTTCGTGTTGATATCCCAACAGCGCGCAATGACGCAAAAACTTCTGCAGTTCTGTACTTGTCTGGATATTTTCTTTGTTTAAGTATTTGCCAATAAGTAACGGCCATCGCCACAAATAGCAGTCCGATGATCAAGATCATCACTGCGTTGAAAATTGACAAGGGAAGTGCTTCCAGGATTTGTTTGATTGTGCCCGGCATAATGTGAATTAAATATTTGGCAATATTTAATTATAAACAATTAACTTGTTGTAATGCGTGATTTTGGACTTGATGCGTTGCCTTGTAGCGATAAGCTTGATTCAATTCTATTTTGCGAGAATGGATCAACCGTATCTACATAGCGCATCGCGCTTTGTACGCTTTTCCAGCCCACATACTCCATTAGCGTTTTTAAATCCCAGCCATTGCTGCTCGCCCAATTAGCAAATCCACGCCTGAGCGAGTGAGCCGAGTAATCATCTGCATTAATTACGCCCGCATCTTTGAAGATGGTGCGGAGCAGGGGGATCAGGCTATCCATATGCAAGCCATCATCCCCAATACGCCCCCAGCGATTGATAGACCTGAATACGGGCCCTGATGCAAGCCCTGCTAATTCTTTCCACGCCGTGTAAGCGGCAACAGGGCAAAGCTGCTTTAGCGCAGGTGCTTTAAAAGTGCTCCCCTTATTTTGGCGATCACTTTTTGTATGCGGCAAGAACAAACTCATACCTTGGCCTGGGACGATTTCTATGTATTCAATCTGCAGCCGCGTTAGTTCATCGCCACGAAAACCTCTCCAAAACCCAATCAGCAATAAAGCACGGTTTCTGGTGTGCCTTAATTCTGCGGCACGGTCGCCAGATGCGTTTGCAGCGGCGATTGAATTCTCCAGCCAACGATCAACCAGAGCAAGCTGCTCAAGCTGGAATGGTTTGGCTTGTTTTTCCTGAATAGGATGCTCTCGTTGTATGCCGCGAAGTATTTTTTTAATGAGAGGTGCTTTGGTTGGATCAGCAAAGCCCTGGTCTATATGCCACTGCGCCAATGCAGCAAGCCGCTGACGCAATGTATTCATCGCCAGTGATTCTGCATGATCAACCAGGTATTGAGCGATATTTTCGCTAGTCGCGGGCAAAAATCCACCCCATTCGATTTCGTAATGCCTTACCGCTGCTTGATAAGCGGTGCGGGTATTGTCACGCGTGCCAGCGTGTAAGTAGTGATCAATTTTGCCCATAAGCCTGCCGATGCCGTTTTCGCCAAGTCCGTCCAAATTGGATGTCCAGTGGTTGTGGGGGTAATTTTAACGGATTTCTACCCTAACACAGGATAATCTTAATTTATCCAGTGCCAATTAAGTAGCTTTTATCTATAATTTAAAGTAATATTTTATTATGTAATTACATGGTACGTAATACATTATGATATTTCATGGGGGAAGTCATGGCGAGAACTGGTTTATACAAGTCAGAAGTCGAAAAAGCGCGCAATACCCTGATAGCGCAGGGTCGCCATCCGTCAGTCGATGCGGTAAGAATTGTCCTTGGCAACACCGGCTCCAAGACGACAATTCACAAATACCTCAAAGAGCTGGAGGAGGAGGGTGGCGGCAATTCACGCAGCAAAGCTCCCGTTAGTGAAGCCCTGCAAAACCTGGTGGTACAGTTGGCCACTCAACTGGAATCTGAAGCAGATAATCGCATTGCTGAAATGGCAGCTCAATGCACTGAAAAGGATCGTCTTCATGCAGTAGAAATTGCCGAGCTCAAAGCCAGCAATGCGCAGACAAAAGAAAAACTCGACCTGACAATTGCCGCCATCAAGCAAGAAATAGCATCGCACGAGCAAACCAGGGAAGCCCTGCAAACCGAGTCCATGGCCCACCACACTCTGGCCCAGCAAGTCATCGATCTACGGGAGCGTCTGGCAGAAAATGAGATTCACCGGCAATCACTGGAAGAAAAACACCAGCACGCCCGCGATGCGCTTGAACACTATCGTGCATCCGTGAAAGAGCAACGTGATCAGGATGTCCGGCGCCATGAGCAACAAGTGCAGCAACTACAGGCAGAGCAACGTCAATTGCAGCAAAGCCTGATCAATAAGCAAAATGAAATAACACGACTCAACCAGGATGGTGCCCGCTGGGTGGCAGAAATAGCGCAAGCACAAAAAACCATCTATGAAGAGCAAACCAATTACCGCAAACTCAATAGCCAGGTAGAAGCATTACGGGCGATCGAACAACGCGCCAAATTGCTGGAACCCCAACTGAGTGAGAAAGACGTTTTAATCGAAGAACTAAAAGTGCGCCTGATAGGTTTTTCTTCTAGAGAAAGCGAGCATCAGCAGCAACAGCGTCAGATAGAATTGGAGCTGAATGCCGCGAAAGCCAAGATCAATGCGCAAGAGGCAATGATGGCGGAGCTAAAAAACTTGATACGCGAAAGAATGATACCTGGGAACAAAGAGCCACAAACAGGCAAGTAAAGCAGACGCAGCTTGGATGCCGCATTTACAATGGATGGTCTTGGCTTTCGCGAAGATATGAGCGTACCTAACTACAAGGATGACATGATCAAGATGTACAAGGAGAAGATAGACTGGAAACCCGGGGTCAAATCCAAGTTTGATGGCGCAAAAGACATTACTTTCAACCTTACCGATGATTTTATCGATCCACTGACCACTAAGGCGGCCAATTGATGATTCCTTCCCGAAAAGCGCATTTTGCCTTCGCCACGGACTTCCCGGGAATGGCAGCTTGCTGCCTCGTTGATCAGTCACTCAACGTTCTTTACTTTTGCAATGAAGATGCCGTGCTGGGCGGTTCTTCTTTTCTGAAACGGTTCGATTTGTCTAGCTACACGGGCAACGAGTGGGCAGAGCCGAATCGTCTGTCTCGCGATACCATGAAAAACAGATCCTGCCTGCTGGATCGCTGCGGCGAAGTTCTCGCTATATATGGCGAGGCCCCGGAACTGGTGAAGCTGGACTCATCTGAAGTTATCTATGCTGAACGTACCGGTTGCGGCCAGCAGGACTGGGATGACTACTCTTGGGTTCAATACTGGAATGGCAAAGCGTATCGCGGTGTTAGCTTCTATGGTGAAGGTGTCGATGTGATTAGCCTCGCAGAGGGCCAGGCAGTACTTGGACGCTTGGATATTGACATCGAATTCAATGATCAATGGCACGGGCAATATTTTGCAGGGCTGCGTAACTCTGGGCGCATTGCCGTCTATGCCGTCGACGAGGAGCGCTACGTGTTCGACGTGCCGGCAGAGCACTATGTGTTCCGCGATGATCCCGCAGTGCTTGGGCGAGTGGCTTTTGACCGCGGGCGTGTGTTCTTTATTGCGGGCGACACGCTATTGGTTGGAGATCTCGAGTCCGGTTCGATCCTGTTCGAAATCAAGTATCTGGTGTCTGCAAAAATGCAGGCGTTCCTGCAAGAGTTCAGCTATGACGGACGCAATGCCTATGCCACGCAAATGGTGGTGCAGGGCGATAAGGTATTTTTGTCGTCCAGTATATTGAAAGGCTACATCCTGTGTATCGACTTGCAGGTCCAGGACGTCATTTGGTTGCGGGGCTACCAACACCGGGTCAAGGGGCTCGTTACCAAGGGCGACCTGGTGTATGGAGCCGCAGCGTTGATCCCTACTGCATGGGATATCCATACCGGCGAACAAGTGTGGGCCGCTGAGGGAGGCATCGATGCTGTCTCTGCCCAAATCAGCGATCAATGGCTGATATTTTCTGGTTCTGCTGGCGACACTAAGTGCTTCAAACTCGAAACTCCCTACCAATCTTCCGCCAAGGTCTGATGGCCCATGGATTTCTGTCTTGTTCTGCAGTCGTATAGTTGATTAACGGCAGAACGACCTAGTAACGTTTTTTACCCGTCACTGTTCAGTGCGTCCGATTAAATTTTAACCCGATGGGATGGAAGCATTTCCGTGCCATGTCTGGGTGTCCGTTGCAATTATGAACGGAAAGCACGATTAAGATCTTTTGCATCTTTTCACTGATTGCACAGGCATCAAAAAAAGTAAAATATATTGTTAAGCTCATGACTGGGAATACATACTGATGTGGCCATTTGACCAACCAAAGAACTGTGCGACCATCGTATCCAAAAGTATTTTGGAACGCGGCGCTCCCATCCTAATTGTCTGCCACGACGCTGACGACCATGGGTGGCAGTTTCTGGACGGTCTCAGCGAAGATGTCGACGATCTGGCCCTTATTGGTCTTGGGCACATACTGGACATCGATACGGGAATGGCGGAACTTGCCGGTCTCGAGCCGGGGTATCAGGCATCCCGCCAAACGACAACGTCGGCATGGGTTATCGAACAGATTCCAGCCGAATCTGAAGGCGAAACCCCAAACATGGAATGACCGCACGTCGCCATAGGGCATATTTGTCGCCGGTTTAGGATAGTCTCGGCCTCGCCATCGAGACAAAAAACGGTGTCGATTACATAGGTAAGAAGCTCCTGCAGGAAAAGACTGAGCAGCAACGAGAGCTAGAAACCTTTGTGTATCGGCCAAAGCATCGAGACGTTAGCTACATAAGCAGGGTGCTTGCACCTGTGTTCAAAGGCTCGTTTGCCACTAACAAACCTATTATGGCCACAGACCCGGCCAAGATCAGTAAGGACGTGCCGCAAGGCTCTGCGGCTGCCATGATCGATCAAACAGCAGATGTTTTGCTGTTCACTGGCACGGCCAAAGAGATTGCGACGCTCCAGAAGCTGTTACCGCAGATAGACGAGGCAAAAGGCCAGGTCATGGTGCGTGGTGTCGTCTATGAAGTCACCAGCACAGACAAGCAAGGCTCAGCCTTTGCGCTGGCGCTCAGTATCCTGGGCGGCAAGTTCTCTGTCATCAACGGTGGATCTGCAACGCTCGATAGCGCCATACGCATCAAGAAAAACAGCATCGATGCCGTGTTTTCTGCACTCTCCAGTGATTCCAGGTTTAATGTCATCAGCAAAGCAAGCGTCAGGGTTGGCTCCGGTGACACTGGCAGATTCAACAGCGGCCAGGAAGTGCCGGTTCTCGGTGCGGTGTCTTATCCATCTGGCTCAGGCCAGGCAGTCCAGGACGTGCAATACCGTAACAGCGGCGTTTCGTTTGAGGTCAAGCCAAGTGTCAGAGACGAGGTAGTCGATTTGAAGGTAAAGCAGCAGATCAGCGACTTTGTGACCACAACGACAGGTGTCAACAACAGTCCGACGCTTAACAAGCGTGAAGTGGAAACCAGCGTGAGCCTGCAAGATGGTGATGTAGTTGTCCTGGGCGGACTCTCCCAAGATAAGCAAACAGGCTCTCATTCCGGCCTGTCGTTTCTGCCTGCATTTTTGCAGTCTAAAGGCAGTGAAAATAGTAAGTCCGAGATATTGCTTGTGCTTCTGCTTCAAAAGTTATGACTGTATTCAATTGTTTTTTAGAGAGCCTGTAAATAAAAGTGTGTAAGTAATTCTGGCAGATGAAGCTCCTATAATGAGGAATTGCCAAAATGACGACAAACGCAATGGAAAGAAGCAAACTGCAGGCGCTGGCCAAAGAGCTGGCG
>NZ_JBMPPJ010000042.1:0-22636 GCF_049339865.1 Undibacterium sp. TC9W
AGGTCGACTTCTCTCTACCGACGGTGCGTGTGATTCGTGTTTTGGACAACATCATAGAATGGCGTGGGAAACCGATGGCGATACGGTGTGACAATGGTCCAGAATTCGTCAGCACCCACTTGATAGCCTGGGCTGAACGAAGCGGGATCAGGATTGAATATATCCAGCCCGGGAAGCCACAGCAAAACGCTTATGTGGAACGCTACAACCGGACCGTGCGTTACGATTGGCTAGCACATCATCTGTTTGATACTGTGGATGAGGTACAGGATTTCGCCACTCGCTGGCTTTGGACGTACAATCACGAACGGCCTAACATGGCCTTGGGAGGCGCAACTCCTAAACAAAAACTCGCCATTGCAGCATAGTGCTACTTTTAGTTGCGGTTAAAAATGGGGGGATTACCAATCCACCAGCCCCCACTGCCCCAGCATCCACGCCTGTTGAAAGGCGTGTTCGCGCAGGCTGTCGTAGCGGCCTGATGCACCTGAGTGGCCTGCGTGCATATTGGTTTTGAATAGCAATTGACGCTGGTCAGTTTTGAGGGTACGCAGTCTGGCGACGTATTTGGCGGGTTCCCAGTAGTGTACCTGGCTGTCGTTGAGACCCGCCAGTACCAGCATGGCGGGATAGGCTTGTTGCCGTAGATTGTCATACGGCGCATAGCTGCGCAGGTAGTCATACACGGTCTTGTTATTGGGGTTGCCCCATTCAAGGTATTCGCCCGTCGTCAGTGGCAGTTTGGGGTTCATCATGGTGTTGAGGCTATCGACGAAAGGTACCTCAAGCACGGCGGCATGGAATAAATCCGGGCGTTCATTGAGGACTGCGCCTATCAGCAAACCACCGGCGCTGGCGCCATGGATGATGAGCTTGCCAGGGCTGGTCCAGCCTTGTGCGATCAGATATTCAGAGGCCGCGATAAAGTCGCTGAAGCTGTTTTTCTTTTTCATGAGCATGCCATCGGCCCGCCATTGCTCGCCGAGGTCATTGCCGCCCCTGATGCCGGCTTCTACATAGATCACGCCGCGATCCAGCAGATTGATGCGGCCTACATCAAACTGGGCGTCTGAAGCTTCACCATAAGCACCATAGCCATACAGTAACAATGGCGCACTGCCATCAAGGGCTATCCCTTTTTTATACACGGCCCATAAAGGTATTTGTGCCCCGTCCTGGGCAGTTGCCCACAGGCGCTTGCTTTCATAGTGTTGTGGATCATACTTGCCAAGGATTTCATAGCGCTTTAACACCCTGCGCTGGCCGCTGGCAACATCAACTTCATAGATCACAGGTGGTGTCAGTGGTGACTGGTATGAAATGCGATAAGAAGACGACTCGTAACCATCTCCATCCATGCCAGCGACAAAATAGACTGCCTCATCAAAGTCCAGCGTTTGCCAGCGCTGTTGGGTAAAGTGATAAATCCGCATGCGTGTGGCCGCCTGCTTTTTTTCGGTAACGACCATAAAATCACGATAGACATCCAGTCTCTCGGTCAGGACTTCAGGGTCATAGTCAGTAAAATTTTTCCAGTACCGTGCTGATGGCTGGGTCACGCTGGCGGTGACGATGCGAAAATTGATTGCATCCAGATTGGTGGTGATATACAGCCTGCCTTCACGATGGGCAACGCTGTAGCGCAGGCCTTTTTGCCTCGCCTGTATCATCTGCCAGGGTGCTTGCGGCGTCGCAGCGGGCAGCATCCGTGTTTCATTGCTATCATAGGATGAAGCGTCAAGAAAAATCAATTTTTCATCGCTGGCGGGATAAACCGCGAGATTGAATTCCTGCGCAGCTTCGCGATATTGCAAAACAGGCTTGCCGCCAAGGCGCTGGCGGTAGAGGCGATCCGGGCGCAGGGTCACGGCATCGCCACTGACATAGAACAGGGTTTGATTATCTGCCGCCCAGGCGAGTGAAGACACCCGTTGCGCCCTGTCAGGCAGGAGCTGGCCGCTACTCAGGTCTTTGACAAACAGCTCAAACCTGAGGTCGCCAGAAAAATCCAGTGTATAGGCCAGCTTGCTGCCGTCAGGGCTGATCTGGAATTCGCCGAGCGCCACATAACGGTGCTGGCGCGCGAGCTGGTTAAGATCAAGCAGGATTTCTTCTGTTGCCGCTTCATCCCATTTCGTGACGCCATCTACCACTTGCGCTACGCGGCGGCAGAGCAAGGGGTGCTGCTGTCCGGCCTCAATGCGTGAATAATAATAAAACTGCCCATGGTGCTTTGGCAGATTCATATCGACTTCTTTGACCCTGGCCTTGCTGGCTTCAAACAGTCGCGTTGCCAGCGGCTGCAAGGGCTGCATCTGTTTTTCTGCATAGGCATTTTCTTGCTGCAGGTAAGCCATGACCCGCGAGTCTTGCTTGTTGCTAAGCCAGTGGTAGTGATCGATATAGGCCTGACCGTGGTAGTTTTTTTTGTAGGCCTGTCGTTTGGCGATGGGCACACTGTCAGTGTCTTGTGCTGACAATGGCAAAGGATGAATAAGGAAAATCGCCAACAATAACAACAGACGCAGCATGTCAAAACCTGTTCAGATCAGTTTGTGTAAAGAGCAGAAAAATACGCATTGGTTCAGCGAGAACGCAATGAAAGCGTTTTCATTATGACATTAGAACTCATTTCATCAATAGGGATGGGTGCGAACAAGGCGATTTGGCATGCATTGCAAGGCCTCATTAGCCTGGGCTCTGCAGCTAAGGCTCGTGCCTTAGCAAAGGCGGGTGCATACTACGCGCAACAATGCGCCCAAATCGTCAGTTCACCAAGAGTTTGCCTCATAACACATACCAGACAGCATTGGACTTATTGAAAATAGTGTCACTGTTGAGAACCATATACGCATTACCGATCCGTGTTTTGAGGCAATCGTATCTTATTCATATTGATGAAATGAGTTCTATTAAAAGATGATGTCGCCTTCAGCCCAGCCTGCATTGTCTTCTTTATTGGTATCGTAGTAAAAACGGTCGGAGTCGGCGGAAAAATGGCTGTAGATGGGGACGGTGCCTGGTGCCTGTTCTTTATATGCCTGAAAGAAAATCTCGCCTTCTGACCAGCCCGCTATGGTTGACCAGGTCAACCAGGTAGCATGGGGCCTGGGCTGGGGCCTGGGCCATACAGCCACAGCAAACCGCGCCCCTGCTCTGGCACTGGGGCAATAACTATGGCTACCGCGCCTTTGTGATTGCCGCCCCGGCAACGGGCGACGCCATGATATTGCTGACCGGCAGTGACCAGGGCCTGAAACTGGCGCAGGCACTAACGGCAAATGTCATTCCCGGCCAGCTTGAGCGGTTCCAGTTCCCCATGCTGGGGCTGAAGTCTGGTTTTTTATGTCAGGCCCTCAGCATCTGCTGATCATGCATTGATGAGGCTTATGCATCGCCAGCCGCAATGAATTCATCAATGATCGCGAAAGTTTTTACAGGCTGCTCCAGATGCGGCAAATGGCCTGCCAGCGGCACCGGCGCAAAACGGCTTTGGGCAAAGGCAGCGGCAAAGGCTTGCCCATAAGCAGTGGTGACGACCCTGTCACTCTCACCCCATACTACAAGTGCAGGGACGCTGACCTGCCTGAGTCGGGCACGCAATTGCGGGTCATGCATGAAGGGATCACCCGCAATAATGCGCATGGTCGCCATATTATTGCGCTGTATGGCTTGCTGTTCCGCAGGCAGGCTGGACGGGTCGATAAAGAATTTGTCCGGTTCATGAAAGGCATGCTCGGCCAGGCCACGCGGGCCAAGCACAAAGGGATCGGCAATAGGCTCACCATCAACATGGATACCCACTGCATTCACCAGCACCAGACTGGCAATGCGCTGTTTGCCGCCATCAGCACTATCTTGCAAGGCCATTTCTGAGGCTATCCACCCACCTATCGATGAACCGATGATGACGACCTTGCGCAGGTCAAGCTTATCCAGCAGGGCCAGATAGACCTTGGCAACATCAGCGACAGTTTGTATATCATCTGGACGGGCAGTGCCGTTCCAGCCGGGGTGGGTAGGCAGAATGCTCAGTGCATTTGCAGATACATGGCGGGCAATGCCAGCCACCGTGGCGGTGCCGCCGCCCCCATGCAAGATCAACACAGGCTGCCCCTGGCAAGCCTGTTCATAGCGGACGGACAAACCGGGGCGCAGCTCTGCAATATGGGTTTCTGGTGCGTATGACATGATGAATACTCCGAAAGCAAAATGATGATCGTATGAAGCGACTTAATTACAAACACAATTACAAACACAATTACAAACACAATTACAAACACAATTACAAACACAATTACAAACACGATTACAAACACGATTACAAACACGATTACAAACACGATTACAAACACGATTACAAACACGATTACAAACACGATTACAAACACGATTACAAACACGATTACAAACACGATTACAAACACGATTACACACGATTACAAACACGATTACAAACACGATTACAAACACGATTACAAACACGATTACAAACACGATTACAAACACGATTACAAACACGATTACAAACACGATTACAAACACGATTACAAACACGATTACAAACACGATTATAAACACATTTATATAAATATGTTTATATCAGTTGATTTATATCAGTATATTTACACTTATGCTAGACTGGCCGCATGCTAAATCACATCCAACACCTGGGCCGTGCCGTCAAGCAAGCCCAATACCGCCAGCATCGGGCACTAGAAACTGCGCTGGTCGCGGCAGGAAGCACGCTCGCCCAATGGGATGCCCTGCGCGCCATAGGGCGCATGCCGGGCGCATCATCGCATGACCTGGCCCTGGCCACCTTCCAGACTGACCAGGCCTTTGGCACCCTGGCCAACCGCCTCGTCGCCCAGGGTCTGATAGAACGCCGCCCCGGCGAAGGGCGACGCATAGAACACTTTCTCAACAAGCAGGGCGAACGCATGCTCGTCACCGCCAATGAGATCGCCATGCAGGTGCTGACAGACAAATTTGCCGTACTCAATGCGACAGAGCAAAAGCAGTTGCTTAAGCTGCTGAGCAAACTGGTTGAGGCAGAGGATACGGGGCTGGAGTAATTTGCAGCGAGTTCATTGCAAGATAGCAGTGCGATACAACCGACCGCAAAACATCCGCAAGTCTGTATCAGATCAGACTAAAAACGCATAAAAACCAGCAAATAGTTGATGACATTGACTGTAAATCTGCAACACTGACCTGCCATCACGCCCTCATCTGCTATTCTCTACAGGAACATGCCCTGACCAGGATAGTAGCGGTTTTTACCTATGACAAAACCCACTGTCGCAGCCAGACAAGGCCACGCAAATTAATAGAACGGGCAAACAAAACAGTATGATCACCAGCAATTTCAATTAACTCTTTGACAAATTGTTGATATATTTACTTAAAAGCAACATAATGCAGTAAAGTTGCTTTTTTGGATATATCATTATCATGATACCAGCGGAGACTACTATGCAAAACCTTATCCCTACCGTTGGCACTGCAGGAGACATCACCAATACTGACCAGTTGCTCGGCGCCTGGGCGCATGGCTGGACGATTTCGCGTGGCACGGATGCCCCCATACCGCTGGCCGATTTTGGCTACCGCATACAGGTAGGCCTGCCCGGCCATCTGGAGCGCTATGTCTTGCAGGGCCATGTCCTGAGTGCCATACAAAAACTCGCGCAAGAGCTCGATACGCCGGATACCTGGCTCAAGGTGTGCGCCCCCCACAGCAGTGTCGCAGGCATCTTGCCCCCACGCTGGAAGGTCAAACCACTGGAATATTTGATGAGCAAACCCATCGCCCCAACGGCAGTCACCATGCCTGAGGCTTACCACATCAACCTCATTGAAGATGGCGATGCCGTCACCGCCCGCGCCTGCAGCAGCGAAGGCCACCATGCCGCGACGGGCCGCATGGCCATCTACAAGCAATACGCCGTCTTTGACCAGATCGTCACCGAACCCGCACACCGCCGCCGTGGCCTGGCCTTTGCCATCATGCAAAGCCTGGCCAACCATGCGTGCAGCAAAGCAGCATCCACCGGTATTCTTGTAGCGACCGATGAAGGCCGTGCGCTCTACACCGCCATGGGCTGGACGCTGGCTTCTGAAATGACGGCGGCTGTGCTGGTGGAGTGAGATTGGGCGTAAAATCAGACTTAAGGCTTTGCCTGCACATGACATGCAGGCGCGCAATGCAAAGCC
This sequence comes from Undibacterium sp. TC9W, assembly GCF_049339865.1. Classification (NCBI taxonomy): domain Bacteria; kingdom Pseudomonadati; phylum Pseudomonadota; class Betaproteobacteria; order Burkholderiales; family Oxalobacteraceae; genus Undibacterium; species Undibacterium sp. TC9W. The sequence continues at coordinate 6,220 of NZ_JBMPPJ010000042.1, forward strand.
TTAAAGGTAGCTGACTACTGCTGGCGGCGTATCCCAGTTATCGTTGATACCATCGACATAGGTCACCGGTGCTGCCGCCAGTTCTGCGATGCTGGCATCATTAAGACAGCTCACGCTGACGCCATAGAATTTGCCGCGCCGGGGTGAGTGGGCAATGCCAAACGGGCGCACGCCGCAATGCTTGCAAAAGAAATGCTGCTCGTTCTTTGCGCCAAATTGATATTCGCTGAGTTCAGATTCACCTGCCAGCAGACGAAAAGACTCAGGTTTTACGACTGTCGCCCAGCAACGTATCTTCAGGCAAAAACTGCAATTGCAACGCATGCTGCCATCGGCCAGATCGATGTCCGCTTCAAAACGTATGGCCTTGCAATGGCAACTGCCGTGATAGGTTTTCATGATGTTTTATTTGTGTAGTTGGCCTGCTATTGTACACAGACTTTATTGAAGTGCAGTTCATCGGTGCACGGTTATAATCTGACTGCTATCCACTTAGGAGATTTCTCATGCCCGCCTTTAACCTGGTCACGCTAGACAGCCCCCGCCTGCACCTGCGCCCTTTGTGCATGGACGATGCCGCCGCCATCCTGCGCATGCGTTCCAAAGCCAAGGTCATGCGCTATATGACCACTGCACCGTGGACAGACATTGCCCAGGCCACTGGCATGGTCGAGCGCGATGAGGCCGCCATGGTCAGGGGCGACCTGCTGCGCCTGGCCTTGATACGCAAGACCGACAAGGTGTTTCTGGGCAGTTGCATCCTGTTCCACTTTGACGAAGGCTGCCGCCGCGCCGAGATTGGCTACGACATGGACGAAACTTACTGGGGCCAGGGCTACATGAACGAAGCCCTGGTGACCCTGCTCAATTACGGCTTCAGTGAATTAAACCTCAACCGCATCGACGCCGACATCCACCCGGACAATATCAACTCCGCCCGCTCACTCGAAAGGCTGGGCTTCATCCGCGAAGGCTATCTGCGCGAACGCTGGATCATCGACGACGTCGTGTCGGATTCTGCGATTTATGGCTTGTTGCGTAGTGATTGGGTGAAGCGGGGTGAGGCATCCTAAAACCAGCGGCGCATTGCAATGCGCCCGACGCTTGTCCTTTTACAGCCATCGCGGTGCAACTCCAGGCTATTAGCTCGCCGCCTTCAAGGCCAGCAGCAGATAGTCATGCACATGTTTATCGCTGATGTCCTGTTCAGAAGTCAGCTTGAGATGGCGACGGTACTTGCCCTCGCCTTCGAGTTTCTTGTATTTATCAGGCAGGGATGCCCCCAGGCCAAATTCCAGGGTCACATGGTTTTTGTAAGAGAAAACACCGCAGAATGGCCGCGCTGCTGAAAACAGCAGGCCACCGTATTTGACTTCTTCGCTCACACCCTCATCAAGCTTCAGGATCATTTCACGCAGGCTTTGTACCAGCGCATAATTCTCCTCATTAAGCATGCGTATGTCTTGCAGCAGTTTGTTGATTCTCTCTGTACTCATGAGACCTGCTCCCTTTTCATGTGCGGTGTCCGGATTTCAGCAATTGAGGTACTGTTGCAGATGGTGCGCACGGCGAACCCTACAAAATGGCTGCTTGAGTGGCTACATTGATGATGTCTTCCATCACTTCCTGACCTGGCCCTGCTGATCCCGCAGCAACATCATCAACTTCTCAGAAATAAGTCTGGGTTTGTCATTACTGTCATTGTAGCTTGCACAGCCCTCAGGCAGTAGCTGCTCCTTACCTTTGCCTGCTCTTGAAAAATACAGTTGATCACCATCACAACGCAAACGCGCCCTGACCTGGCGGGTGGATTTTTTGCGCACCTCGGCGACCCAGCAGGCATCTGCGCAACCGCTGGAATGATAGGCCAGCAGCTCGCCGCGTACTGGCCAATTGAGGGTGTATTCGCCAGTGCCGCCAGATGCCCAAAGCTGACCGCTGCCTGCCAACAGGGCAATGAAGGCAAAACAATTGAAGTGGCGCGCAGTTTTTTGCATCGGCAATATCAGTAAATGTCTATATCAAAACTCAGGTTCTTTGCACCGCTGGCTAGTATGCGTATACGTTTGGCGATAAAACTGTCGCCCTCATATTCAGGATCTGCGCGGTAGTTCTCTATCAAGCCCTGTTGCACAAGTTCGCCTATCTGTTTATCAGCAAACAATTTGCGCATATATGCGTGGCGCGGCATATAGGCAATATTAAAGGCGACATCTTCACCACCAAACTGGGGCGGGAATAAAAACCCGCGCCGCAGCAAACCCTGTTCTGCCATGGCTTCGGCCTGCTCCCTGCTCTTGATGCTGGCGCAATCGACTCCTTGCGGGTGTAATACTGAGGGGCGGTCTGGCTTGCTGAACTGGCCCACGCCTGACTTTTGCAGGATGTTCATGAGGGCATTACGGCCATTGCTCTTGGACCAGATCATTTCATCATCAGTAATCGTGGTTGCCACCAATAAGTTCATTTCACCATTGGGCAATTTGAATGTGGCTGGCAGTGGTGCACGCGCTCTGGTGATGAGGATATTCACCATCTGCTCGCCACCGACATAAATATCTTCAACTGTCATGCCCTGGTATTTATCGACGCGGCCCAAGAAATCGACATCCTGCTGTATCTCGCTATTGACTGCCCATTGCAAGAGCCACAGTGGCCATTCTGCCTGCCCATGTGTCAAGACCATGCACTCATAGCCATAGCCTGGGCGACCAGGGTAAGTGGCGGTTTTGTCCTTGCCCTTGATTTGCATACTGGTTTTTACTGGGCGACCCAGTTCATCATGCTCGACAACCACATCTTCAGTTGCCACCGTTGTCGGCATATCTGGATTGCTGAGTCCGAAACTGGAAGTCAGCCAGCTAGTCGGCGATAACTGTGGGGCGGCCAGCTGATACAAGCCTCCGCCTGGCCAGACCACATTCAAATTCATCACTTTGAGAATATCATCAGGCAGCGGGCCAAATTGTTGCGTATAAGCCGCCGCACGCGCCTCATACACAGCTTGCCACAATTGCTCGTCCTTTTTTTCTGCATTCATGTTCTTTGATTTCCCAAAATTCGTTTGAGGTATGTTCAGGCTATGTTTGGCGCATGTTTCTATCATGGCGGATTTATCCAACATTCTAATTGACCAACACCTCTTCCACCTGCCTGGTTTGTCTGATCGCTTCCAGCGTACTATCAAAATTCGCCGAGCTGCCGGGGATGATGATGGAAAACCCATTGACCAGAACCAGTTTCAGGCATTGCACTTCCATACCTATGATCTGGTCCCAATTATCATCACTGACGAGGACAATTTTCTTGACGGCATTGAGGTCAATCCCGGTACGCCCCCATACTGCATTAATGCTGATTGTCGCATGCTCGAAAGTCAGTTGCCATTGCCGCCTAGGGGTATCAATCAGGCCCTTTGAATATGCAGAAATAAACCAGGCCAGGTAGTATAGTGGACTGTAACAGTGGCAATCGGAGTGCCTGCCATGTGCGCGACGATCATGGCTGCGTTACAAATACTCGCGATAGCCCCGCTATCGCTGTGTTTTGCGCCTTGCCCTGATGCGCCGGGCACATGTCCTTCACTCTCGATTCCACTGTTACAGTCCACTAGTGCCAGCCCAACTGACGACAAAATAATGAAGATGGTATCAAGCAGTTTGCCTATCAGCAGGTAACTGCCCAACATGATCAGCAGGAATACGGCCAGTGGCATGGTCCTGTACAGCCACTGACGCACGGCAAACATGGTGTTCGTATATGTTCTCATATTCTGGTCTGCGCTTGCGCATCAGTGTTGGTTTTCTCCGTCTCGCCCGCATACTTTGGATATTTCTTATTTTTTGCAACAAAGTGCAAAGTGTATAGGGAAAGTAAAAGCTTTATCGCAGTATAGGTTCAGGCTATAACGAATTTATACAGTCAACACAAAATTTGTATTTGCGTGGCAACATTGCCCAGCCATAATGCATCACCATCCTCAGGAGATTTGAATGAACAAAGACTTATCCCGTGCCCTTGTCATACTCGGCGTTTTGCTGGCCCTGGGCATGTCGGCCGCAGCCTTTATCTTTGGCATGCAGGCCAGGCATATCGGTGCGGGCAAGCAGAGTATATCGGTCAAGGGACTGGCCGAAAAGCCTGTCCAAGCTGATTATGCAGAATGGCGCATAGGCGTAACGGTAGTGGCGCCCAGCTTTGCCGAGGCACTGGCCAAGTTGCGCAAATCACGCCCAGTGCTTGATGAATTCCTGGGCAAGCAAGGCTTTGAAAAAACTGCGCTGAAAGAATCAGAAGAAGCCGTCGATGCCAACATGATCGTTGAAGATTTGCCCGATGGCCGCAACCGCCAGGTGCAGCGCGGCTACAAGGCCACGCAAAGCATACTGGTCACATCGAAGGACCTGACCAAGGTAACCAACGTCAGCCGCGCTGCACTACAACTCGAAGCGGATGGCCAGCCAGTGTTCCACAGCGCACCGCAATACCTGGTATCAAAACTCGAAGACATCAAGATGTCATTGATAGGTGCCGCCACCGAAAACGCCAACAAGCGCGCTTCTGAATTTGCCAAGTACGGCTCGGTCAAGGTAGGCAGCATGCGCTCTGCCTCGCAGGGGGCGTTTTATATCCTGCCAGTCGGCACAGAAACCAGCTCGGACGAATACGGCGGCACCTATGACAAGACCACGATAGACAAGGTCGCGCGGGTAGTGGTGACCATAGAATATGGGATAGAGCGTTGATATAAAATTGGTTCTGGTGCGGTGCGCATGGCGCACCCTACTGGATACGGCTATTTTGTGCGTATCAGACACGCTAAATTCAAAACCAAAAATCTCACCACAGACTAACGGAGCCACAGAAATGGCACAGAGAAAAAATTCTCTCACTCAATCAGACAATGCATGTCCGCCAGTAGGGTGCGCCGCGCGCACCGTTTTTGCATCATATGTCCAGTCTGCCAGACATCATTTGCACGCATGCTTCGCACATAGTACACTGCCCGGCTGACAAGTGACTCTATGCGGACCCTACGTGATAACAGGTATGAAAAACTGGAAAAACCTGGCGCAAATTTTATTGTTGTGTATATGCACGGGCGCAAATGCTGGCGCACATGAAATCGATGCCTATCTTGCAGCAGCCCAGGAATTTGAAAAAATAACGGCAGAAAAAACAGCCCAGGGCCGCATGCCGCGACTTGAGGACAAGGGCGTGGCTGCGCTGATAAGCACACTGTCGGACAACAAGCGTTTTTTAAATCAGGCGTCCTATCAGCAGGGTGATCTTCTTGCGCTAATGGACATGTGTAAAAAAACCAATGCCATCACCATGTCTTATGCATTGTTTGATATGAAATCCCATGTCAAACAAGGGGATGATCAGACAGTCATCGTTCAACAGGTCGCAAAACTGATGGGTATGAACATCCTGTCCTACCAAAATGAACTGGAGCAATTGCACCCTTTCCTGATACGCTGTTTTGCGAGGTCAGTACCGCTGTTGTCCGAATTCACTGCGACACTGAAGCCCGAAGAATTCACCGAAGTCCGTCGCGGTGGCATACAACAAGCAAGAAATGGAATACTTTCTATCTACTATGGGCATCTTCAGGCAATTAGTTATCCTGAGTTAAAAAAGTCTTTCAAGGAAAAATCCTCTCAAGCATTGGCCGAAGCTGCAATACCTTTTGCCAGCATGATTCAACCGTCGACACGCAAGCAAATTGTAGATATTGCGACCACTACGCAAAAAAGCACATCCGGCGAGATAGCCAGCAATTTGCGGAAAATTATTGATGCGATGTCTGCAACTGAATGTACAGGCCTGTGCAAGATATGAGTGGTGACCGGCAATTGCCATAGCTACTGCAGAGAAATACCTGCAAAAATCTGGCATGCACGTTGCCGAAATCTGCTCACGCTTTCCACGCCACTAAAACAATTCATCCAACTGCATAAAAAACTCCCGCTTCGCTGGCGCATCTGCGTAACCTAACGAGGCCAGGAATTCATCCGCCATTTTCTCAGACACTTCTTCACGCAGATTGCGGTGGGCAAAGGCAATATCCATCCAGCGGTCGGCAAGGCCTGCGCGGCCCAGGTCGATGAAATAGAGCTGGTTGTGCTCATCGACAAACACATTACTGTCACCAAGGTCACCATGGGCAAAAACCAGGTCTTGCGGGTTTTCTGCTGGCAGGGTTGCGTGCAACAAGTTGATCAGGTCATGCACGCTCTGCAGGCCGGGCCATTGGTCAAGCTCATACTCTTGCGCATGCAGGTTCTGGCTGACCAGGTATTCCAGCTCGCGCAAGCGCATGGCTGCGCCTGCATGCAGCGGGCAATCATGCTTAGGCAGGGCCTGCAACTGGCGCAGGGCTTCGATAAATAAATGGCTGACTGGCTGCCCCGCTTCTATCCGCGCTGACAGGGGCACGCCAGGCACGGCGCGGGTGATCATGGCTTCGCCGTGTTCATTGTCAGCCACCGCCACCAGCTCAGGTACACCTATGCGCCCGTTCAGCCATTGCAGCGCCTGCGCTTCGCGTTTGACGCTATAAGTGGTGCTTGCCAGCACAGGTGACGAAGTCTTGAGGAAGAAGTGTTCACCATCTTTGCTGAAGCGATACACATTGCTGGGAGATTCGCCAATGTCGTCGGCAATCAGGGTGGCGTTGGCGATGAAGCGAGTGATGGCGGTTGGTAGCTGGTGTATGGGCTGCATGGGCTTCTGTCCTGGTTCAATGGTGTCCATGATCTTTGGGCTGCCTCACTTATTTCAAGTTTATTATTCAAATTTGCTTTGCCCTGCCATCCAGGGTCCCACCATCTGTCTGCGATTTTTGCATTTCATCCCCCTGCTTTTGCAATCCATCTTTTCTCCATAGCCGCCTGTTTTACTTGGCAATAAAGTAAGCCTGCACTTGTCGGCAGACAAAAAACAGCGCAAAGGCGATATGGCAAACCTTGCCTCACAGCGTGAAAATCAAATCAGGAGAAATCAATGCAATCTATACCATCCGTACAATCAATACTGCGTTCTGCACCATCCCTGTTCCCCACATATCGTGTTCTTGCCGCCAGCCTGGCCTTGCTGGGTGGCTTGGCTGCCAGCCCCATGCAGGCACATGCCGACACTGTCGATGATTATGTACGTGCTGAAATGCAAAAGCGCCACATCCCCGGCATGACAGTGGCTGTCCTGCGTGATAACAAGCTCATCAAGGAAAGCGCTTATGGCCTGGCCAGCCTGGAACACAATGTGGCGACGAAAACAGACACGGTCTATACACTGGCCTCGATGACCAAGACCTTTACCGCCAGCGCCATCATGTTGCTGGTGCAGGATGGCCGCATTGCGCTTGATGACTCCATCACAAAAATCCTGCCGCAACTGCCTGCGGCCTGGGCTGGCATCACACTGCGTCACTGCCTCTCACATACCTCGGGCTTGCCTGATGCGATTACCGATGACGTCAACATCACCACCATCAGCGGTGAGCGCGACATCCTCATTCAGGAGCTGGCAAAATTGCCGCTGCAGCCCGCAGGTGAAAAATCTGTGTATAACCAGACCGGCTATATGCTGCTCGGCATGGTCATAGAAAAAATCAGTGGCATGCCTTATGAGCAGTTTGTGCAAACCCGTTTTTTCCAGCCCAAGGGTATCACTGGCGCAAAGTTTGGTGATGCCTGGTCCATCATCCCTGGCCGCAGTGACTTATATACTTCACTTGACATCAGCAAAGACCATAGCAAGCTGGCGATGGAAAATGGCCGCCCCGTCGTCATGAAAGACAAGATTTACCACTATGGCGCAAAGTTCATGCCTGACTATCTGGCCCCGGCTGGCCTCTTGAATGGCAATATCCACGACCTCGTCAGTTTTGAGCAGGCACTGGCCAGCGGCAAGCTCATCAAGCCTGCGCTGGTCAAAGAGATGAACACGCCCTACAAGCTGCGCAATGGTCAGGACGGTGATTATGGTCTGGGCTTTATCTTCATGCCCTTTGGCAAACAGCCTGCGATTTCTTACGGTGGCGGCGCTGCCACCTGGCGTGTGCACCTGCCAGAAAAGCATTTGACCGTGGTCGTGCTGACCAATCTGCAGGGGCCGCAACCGCATGCGCTGGCGGGTGGCATCGCGGCGCTGTATGACGACGGGGCGAAGTAATCTGGCAGGGGCAGGCGCAGGGACAGGGATAATGAGCCGGAGCCACAAGCTGGTGCATTTGTTACCTTGGGTAAAAACACTGGCAATGCCAGGGCTGCTCGTATAATTTGGCGGGTCTTGTCATTGCATGTGTTTGCGGGTATGAATCAATCCCAATTGCGTTTTATCTTCATCGCTGTCGCGCTCATGGTGGCGGTATTTGCCTGGCTGTTCTGGCATCAGGATGGGCCTTTGGCCGGTGCTAATGCTAATGCGAGTACCAGCGCCAGTGCAAATGCAATCGCCAGCGTAAGTGCTGCGGCTTCTGCCCCGGCGCAGGCATCAGCCAGTGCACCGGCTTTGACAAAACTGCCAGGCGTCAGGGATGAACCCGGCCTGCTGCCCGCCCCCGCAGCCGAAAAGTTTGATCTTGCCGTACTCGAAGACCGTACCCTGCTCTCGCAATACCTGAACCCGGCCCAACGCCAGCAAGCCCTGGCCCTGTTGAAAAACCAGCATTGCGAGAGCCAGAAAATAAGCGTGTATTTCAAGAAGGATGTTGCCGAAAAGCTGCTGGTCAGCGATTGCTATTACCTGGTATCACCCGGCAAAGACGGCAACCCGGGCTGGTACGACACCGACTACGGCATCATGCTGGCCGTCGATAAGACCAGCGTTGTGGAGTTGAAAGACATCGCACAGTTCAAGTTCATGTATGAAAGCAGCAAGCTCAGCGCCGTCACCAGCCTCAACAAAAATGGTCGTCTGCAACTATGGCTGGATGGGCTCATCTGTGAGAACGATGGCGCAGATGATGATGATAATGATGATGAGAATGCTGCTGCCAGCAATGCCGCAAGCACTTCAGCCAGCGCAGCAAACCAGCATAAGAGTTCACTGGCTGGCTGCTGGTCCACTACCGTAGTGGAAGTTAATGGTGACAAGCTGGAGATGTTCAGCAAGTAGGCAGCAAATAGGGGTTAAATAAGCAGCGAATGGTGACAAGCAGGCAGTTTCTGGCATGATGACGGTTTTGCCAGCCCAACCCTACAAGATGTCTGACACCCCCATCAACGCCCTCTTCGTGTGCAGCCGCAACCAGTGGCGCAGCCCGACTGCCGAGCAAGTCTGGCGCAAGCACCCCATGGTGCGCGCCCGCTCTGGTGGTACCAGCCCCAATGCCCGCCACCCGGTCTCTGCCGCTGACATAGAATGGGCAGAAGTCATTTTTGTCATGGAAGAAAAGCACAAATCGCGCCTGATGGCCAGCTACCGCAACCTCATCGGTCACAAGCCTGTGCATGTGCTGGATATTCCTGACGAATACAAGTACATGGATGCAGAACTGGTGGAACAATTACAACAAGCTGTAGGCGATATTTTGGATTTGAACTGATTTTTAAATTATTTAAAAAAAACTGAATCCTTTTAAGCACCTGAACACTCTTGGTCTATGTCATTCATTACAAAGAGGAGTTCACCATGTTTCATTTCAAACGCAATCTGCCCCATTGGGAGCGCGCCCTGCGCATCATCAGCGGCCTGCTGCTGTTCTGGCTGGCATATAGTGGTCAAGTTGTCGGCATGCTGAACTGGGCTATCATCGCCAGCGCTGTTACCATGCTCATGACCGCCTTCGTCGGCTTTTGCCCCGCCTGCGCCATGGTGGGGCGCAAATATCTGGATAACTGAGATGAGCCTGTCCCGCCCTCAATTAATCGAAGCCGCCCGCCAAGGTGACGGTAAAGCCATTGCCGCGTTGCTGGAAGTCTGCCAGCCCGACCTCAAGCGCTTTGCCCGCCGCACCTGCTCAAATGCCGAGGATGCCGAAGACGCAGTGCAAATAGCCTTGTGGTCGCTGTACCGCAAAGTAGGCGCGCTACGCTGTGCGGCAACCTTTGCGACCTGGATGTTCCGCATCGTTGAGCGTGAATGTTTTCGCCTGTTCCGCATCAAGAAATACCACGAAGCCATCGATGAGCTCAACGAGCACGACATGCCCATGGCCAATATGGTGCCCACAGACCTGCGGCTGGACCTGGTGCGCGCGATGGAAAGGTTGTCACCCCCTTACCGAGAAGTGCTGATACTGCGTGACGTACATGAACTGACTGCGCCAGAAGTAGCAGCGCAATTGGGTCTGAGCCTGGAAGCCGTAAAAAGCCGTTTGCACCGTGCCCGTGCACAGGTGCGCGAGCAATTGCTCAGCAGTGGATACTGGCTCAAGGATGGTGCACCAGAGGTTGCCAACGCTGCCGGAGTTACCGGAGTTGCTGAACCTGATGGAGACAATCATGTTTTGTAGCACGTCTGTGACGGTGCATTTGCTGCGCGGTCTTGGTGCGCTGGCCCTGGTGATTGCCGCTTTCTTGCTTGAACCTTTTGGCATGATCTGGTCAGGGTTAGCACTCATAGGTGCATTCTTACTGATGCGCGGCTGCCCCATGTGCTGGCTGATGGGTTTGATTGAGACGATTTATGAGCGGCGGAAGAAGAGCTAGCCGTAGCTTGGCTTCCTGTAGGTTGGGCTAGGTTTCATCAGCCCAACACTGGGCGTTTAAATAACGTATGCGTCTGTTGAGGTCGAGTGTTGGGCTGATGAGGCGTAGCCTAGCGAGGCCCGGCCCAACCTACGCTTCTGCGCCCGCCTCTAGAGCATAACCTCCAACCCATATCTTGCACTTGTGATCAGCCCCCGAATCATGGATACTTCAAGATACCTACCCCACAGTAAGGCTATCCATGACACCAGATCAGGCAAGCTCAGGCACGACTGCGCAGTTGAAACCGACTCTGGGCAGCCTGCAATTGTGGGGCATTGCGGTGGGGCTGGTCATCTCGGGTGAGTATTTTGGCTGGAGTTATGGCTGGGCTTCTGCCGGGACTTTGGGTTTTACGGTAACGGCGCTGTTCATAGCGGCGATGTACACCAGCTTTATCTTCAGCTTCACTGAGCTGACCACGGCGATACCGCATGCGGGTGGGCCGTTTGCCTATAGCAGGCGGGCTTTTGGCCCTCTCGGTGGTTTCTTTGCCGGGGCGGCTACCCTCATCGAATTTGTGTTTGCACCACCGGCCATCGCGCTGGCGATAGGTGCTTACCTGAATGTGCAATTTCCTGAAATTAATCCCAAGACGGCGGCGGTGGCTGCCTATCTGGTGTTCATGACACTGAATATTCTGGGCATACAAATCGCTGCCAATTTTGAGCTGGCTGTCACCTTGCTGGCGATATTTGAATTACTGGTGTTCATGGGCGTGGTGTCACCAGGGTTTAGCATGAGCAATTTCACCAAGGGTGGCTGGGCTGGGCAAGATCATTTCAGCGCGGCGTCACTACCCGGTATGTTTGCCGCTATCCCGTTTGCGATCTGGTTCTTTCTGGCGATAGAGGGTGTGGCGATGGCGGCAGAAGAATCGCGCAACCCGCAACGCTCGATACCCATCGCTTACATAGGCGGCATCATCACCCTGGTGGTCCTGGCGATCGGTGTCATGGTGTTTGCCGGTGGCGTGGGTGACTGGACCAAGCTGGCGAATATCAATGACCCATTGCCGCAGGCGATGAAGCTGGTGGTCGGTAATAACAGCAACTGGCTGCACATGCTGGTGTGGCTGGGCCTGTTTGGTTTGATCGCGTCTTTCCACGGCATCATACTCGGCTATTCACGGCAGATTTTTGCACTGGCGCGTGAGAATTATCTGCCACATTTCTTTGCCAAAATCCATCCGCGTTTCAAGACACCGCACCGTGCCATTTTGGCGGGTGGCGCCATCGGTATCGCTGCGATTTATAGCGATGAACTGATCAAGATAGGCGGCCAGAGTCTGACTGCGAATATACTCACGATGAGCGTCTTTGGTGCGCTGCTGATGTATATCGTTAGCATGATGGCCCTGTTCAAATTGCGCCGCACAGAGCCAGATACCGTGCGGCCATTCCGCGCACCGTTTTACCCTTACTCACCAGCCTTTGCGCTGATCAGTGCCTGCATCTGCATGGTCACCATGATTTATTATAATCTGCTGATCTTCGGTATTTTTTGTCTGTTCATGGCGCTTGCGTATGTCTATCATGCGATGACGGCTGGCAAACGTTCGCCTGTGCAGAGTGAAGGTGACAGCAATCCCATGACCACGGAAACCGCAGCAAGATGAGCATAAGGCCCGCACAATTCAGCCACATCGTCGGCACGCGCACTTACCAGTTCCGCGACCTTAAAGACTTGCTGGCCAAGGCCACGCCGCTGCGTTCTGGTGACTTGCTGGCGGGTGTCGCTGCAAGCACGGCAGAAGAACGCGTGGTGGCACAAATGTGTCTGGCAGAGTTACCGCTGAAAACCTTTCTCAATGAAGCACTGGTGCCTTATGAAAGTGACGAAGTCACGCGCCTCATCATCGATGATCATGATGCCACTACCTTTGCCACGATCAGTCATCTAAGCGTAGGAGATTTTCGTAACTGGTTGTTGTCAGATGCGGCAGATACTGCAACGCTGACGGCGCTGGCACCCGGCATCACACCAGAAATGGCAGCCGCCGTCAGCAAGCTCATGCGTGTGCAGGATTTGATTTTGGTGGCAAAGAAATGCCGCGTGGTCACGGCATTCCGCAATACCCTGGGTCTGGAAAACCGCATCGCCACGCGCCTGCAACCTAACCACCCAACTGACGATACCACCGGTATCGCTGCCAGCATACTCGACGGCTTATTGTATGGCAGTGGCGACGCCGTGATAGGCATCAACCCCGCCAGCGACAATGTGCCGCAAGTCATCAGGCTGCTGCATATGCTGGACGCCATCATCGAGCAATATGCAATACCCACCCAGTCTTGCGTGCTCACGCATGTGACCAACACCATGGCGGCAATCGAGCGTGGTGCACCAGTCGATCTGGTGTTCCAGTCCATCGCGGGCACAGAGGCGGCCAACAGCAGCTTTGGTATCAACCTCGCGCTACTGGCAGAAGCACGCAGTGCCGCCCTGTCACTGGGGCGCGGCACGGTGGGCCAGAATGTCATGTACTTTGAAACTGGCCAGGGCAGTGCCTTGTCAGCCAATGCACATCATGGCATGGACCAGCAAACATGCGAAGCGCGTGCCTACGCTGTGGCGCGTAAATTCCAGCCGCTGCTGGTGAATTCTGTCGTCGGCTTCATCGGGCCTGAATATCTTTATGATGGCAAGCAGATCATACGCGCAGGTCTCGAAGACCATTTCTGCGCCAAGCTGCTGGGCTTACCCATGGGTTGCGATGTCTGCTACACCAACCATGCCGAGGCTGACCAGGACGACATGGATATCCTGCTGACTTCCCTCGCCACCGCAGGCTGCAATTTCATCATGGGCGTGCCGGGGTCGGACGATATCATGCTCAATTACCAGAGCACGTCTTTTCACGATGCGCTGTATTTGCGGCGCGTGCTGGGCTTACGGGCTGCGCCTGAATTTGAAGCCTGGCTCAAGCAAATGGAGATATACAAGCACGATAATAGGCAAGATGAGCAATTGCAATTACATGATGCCCTGCCGCAGGGTTTTGCACCTGCGCTGAGAAGACTGACATGAGCACCAAGCCCCCTGTCCACGCCAACCCATGGCAAGCCCTGCGCCAGTTCACCCAGGCCCGCATTGCCCTGGGCCGTGCCGGTGTCAGCGTACCTACCGGTGCACAACTGGCTTTCCAGCTTGCCCATGCGCAGGCTCGTGACGCCGTGCATCAGGCGCTGGATGTCGATGTACTGGCACAGGCTTTGCAAGCTGCTGGATATGACAGCCTGCATGTCAATAGCGCAGCGCATGATCGCCATACTTATCTCCAGCGCCCAGATCTGGGCCGCCGATTGAATGAAGCAGGACGCGAGCATCTGGGGCAATTGTCATCCCCGGTTAGCGATCTCGCCATCGTCATTGCCGATGGTTTATCAGCCCCTGCCGTCGCGCAAAATGCCCTGCCCTTGCTGGCAAGTTTGCAGGCCAGACTCACGCCTGACAACTGGAGCCTGACACCCATCGTCATCGCCACCCAGGCCAGGGTTGCCATAGGAGATGAAACAGGAGCGCTGCTGAATGCGCGTGCCGTACTGGTCTTGATTGGAGAAAGACCGGGCCTGAGTTCCCCCGACAGCATGGGAGCCTACCTGAGCTGGGCACCCCAACCAGGCCTGACTGATGCTGCACGCAATTGTATCTCCAACATACGGCCCGATGGTCTCAGTTACGATACCGCCGCTTACAAGCTGCATTACCTGCTGAGTGAAGCGCGCAAACGCAGATTAACTGGAGTAGGCTTGAAGGACGAGACCGAAGCACCTGTTCAGCTTGGCAGCCAAAGCGTGTCGAATTTCTTGCTGGAAAAGTAGGGTGCGCCATGCGCACCGCTTCACGCTTATATATTTTGTACGTGAAAATAAAGCGGTGCGCACTGCGCACCCTACCCGTTGTTTAACATCCATTGCAATGCACCCTACATCACGGCTACGCTTGAGATTAGTAGGTGCGTTACAACGCACTCTACAAAACTCAAGCGACCGGATACGCTAATTGATTTTGCACATGCGAAAGCTGGATTACCCTATATCTCTCACAACATCAACAAGCCCAGGTTTTTTTAAAACCTTGCTTTGACATAGAGCGACGGCCCATTCAGGCGCAGGTTCAACTGTGCGCTGTCATCACGACCAATGTCACGTGTAAGGCTGATTCTGGATATGCCGTAGTCTGCCACGATACCGATATTCTCTACCGGGAACCACTCTGCACCTATGGTCGCCGTATAGATATGGCCGTTGAGGCTTCCACCGTTTTTCTTCACGCCAGAAGCCTCGACGAACATGCGCGTAGCTGGTGTGAACGCATGGCGCCAGCCCAGCTCCAGCAAGGGTGCAAAGGTGCTGCGCTCAAAACTATCTGCGCCACTATTGCTTATGCCACCTACCGCGCCTGTCACCGTGCCGCCCACAGTCGCCCGGTAATAGGCTGCCCCCAGCCCCAAGCCCACCACATCAGATCCCTGCCCCATCCACCAACGGTAAGCCACCTGGCCTATCTCCAGCCGCGCATCCGCCGCCAGTGCCGCTGTGCCACTCAGCGGCTGCCCGTTCAGGGTCGTGCTGCCGTTGAGGCTGGAGGAATAAGATTTATCGTAGCGGTAATAATCAAAAGAAATGCCCTGGCTGTGGCCCAGCAAAAAATCTGCCTTGATCCTGGGTATGGTCACTCTTTCGCCATCATAAGTCGGGGTTTCGTACCGGCCCGATGTAGTGTTG
Organism: Undibacterium sp. TC9W; assembly: GCF_049339865.1. NCBI lineage: Bacteria > Pseudomonadati > Pseudomonadota > Betaproteobacteria > Burkholderiales > Oxalobacteraceae > Undibacterium > Undibacterium sp. TC9W. Next base: position 21,647 of record NZ_JBMPPJ010000042.1, read on the forward strand.
ACGCCCAGTTGAAAGCTGGTATCGGCATTGATAGCGCCAAACGACACGCTGGCACGGTCAAGCGCAGGCGATACCGCGGTATCTGCCGCAGATGCCGTAGATACTGTTGATGCGGCTGCTGCCATGCAACTCAGAAGCAGCATTGCGCGGGCAGGTTTTGCAAGTTGCCTGCCCAAGTTAAATTGTTTGAAATGTGAAATAAATTCCGGTGTAAATCCAGCCATGGAGTGCTCCTGATAATCAATTGTTTTTCAAAAATTATGCGCGCACTTTTATGTTTTTTGTGCGTCGCGAATAAGAAAAGGATAACAATCCGGCGCAGCAAATTAAATGGCGGTTTTCTCAAAATCAGGTCGGTGGAGTCCTACAAGTCGGGATTGAGTTTCAAAGCTGATTGATCGCAAGATAAAGGCAATATATGAAAATAGGTACTGGAACCAACATTTGCCATTAAGCAGTTCCGTTAAATGAAAACTGAAGAAAAACGCCATATAAATTATCGAATATCTGAAAGCATAAATAGATTATTCTCTTGATCCATCTACTGATCTTCAACTCAATATTTAAAATATTGACAATATTAAATTGTCATTGGCATTATTGAAATGCTGTGATTTACAGCAAATATGATTTCCAATACATTCAGGAGGTTGAAATGCAAGAATTAACTATGGCAGAAGTTAAAGAAGTCAGTGGTGGCGGTCTTTTGGATAATATTGTAGCCAGTGTAATTGCAAGTGCGATCTATGACGGCATAAAGACTGCAGTAACAGCAATGGCAAATAATACAGCCGCGGGTCCAACAGGAAATCCAGCCGGAGACGGTTGGGGTGGATAGGATAAAAACGTTGGCCGTAATAGACAAATCGAGCCTGTAAAAAAATCTGTGTAAGTTCTCCCGGAACTATTGGTGAGCGTTGATGCGCTCCCCAAATTCTATATCAAAGCGATTCAATGCCTGTCGCCAGTGTTGTATAGGCATGGTCCATT
>NZ_JBMPPJ010000043.1:0-21466 GCF_049339865.1 Undibacterium sp. TC9W
CGTGAAACGATTACGCGCCAATGATAGTGCTGCAACCAGTGTGAAAGTAGGTTATCGTCAGGCTTTTATTCCGCAGACCCCCGCTCATTTATTTGAGTGGGGGTTTTGCTTTTGCAAAAACGGAAATGCATCGGGCCGTAGCAAACAAAAACTACGTCAAGACCTCTCAACACAGAGGCACTGAGACACAGAGGGGCACTGAGAAAGGCAAGAATAGAGAGAAATTTCTGCTTTTACTCTGGGGCTCAGGTTCTCCATTTCCCCATTGCTGAAACGTTCTCTTCCTCACCGCACGGCCCGTCAACCAACGACACTGGGCTCCAGCCTGCGCTGGAGCGACGAATTTGAGAGCAACTCTCTTACAACCTGTGCGACTGGTTGCCAGCATCGCTACCATTGTCGAAGCTGTCGCTCAAATCTTTGCATCCGCATGCACGTGTTTAAACGTGAAAACTTAACATCGTCGCTCCAGCGCAGGCAGGAGGCCACCGGGCTGGCGCTCCAGCGGTGTTCGTTGACTAACCAAGAGGCTCACTTATCTCGTCACTCCTTTGAAATTCAGTATACTGTTCTGTTGCTACACAGTCTAAGTAACTCAGATATTTCAAATGATTAAGTGCAATCTATCCTTCATTTGCCCAAAGACCTGGGACGAGTTGACTCGAACAGAGAGTCACAAAACAAGATATTGCGACAGCTGCAATCAACAAGTGCATTGGGTAGATAAGCAGGAAGACTTTGATCGTGCTGCTGCAGAAGGCAAGTGCGTTGGATTTGAAACGAACGGAACACCAATGCTGGGATTTCCTGATGGCGTTGAGCAAGAGCCCATTTTACGAATTGAGGTGCAAGATTTGTCAGCCAAGCAGCTCTATTTTTTAAAGCGTGAACTCTATCAACATTTTACGTACACTGAAATCAGGCACTTGCATACTACAAAGCATTCAGAAATTGCAATGGGCTTGCATGGGTTACGTGTGTTGGCTCAGCGTTTGAACGAACTTGGTATCAGGAATCACATTGTCCATGACCTGTAATTAATACAAATTGCCTTAAACTTTGTCTGCACGCCAGTATGTTGAGAGGGTGTTGAGAAAAAGGCTGCATACAAGACGCAGCCTTTTGTTTTTTCTGAGCCTCTGCAGATGAGGTCTCAAAACCTTAAAACGCGTATCCAGCCTTCAACACCGCAAAATTCACACCAGGATTTGGATGTTTAACGCCACCATTTGAATAATGCTGGATCTTGAAACTCAAATCCCAGCCGTCCTTGGTGACATAACCGACGCCGATATGGTCACCGAACTGGAAGTTGGTCGAAAAATGGCGGTTGTTGTTGTCATAGATTTCTGACAGCATATGCAAGCCTATGCCAGCTTCGCCATAGACGCCTTTTTTGCTATCATTTTGAAAGCGGAAGACGGGAGTAACGCCAATATCTGCCAAATTCTGTGTGCCGCCCTTGCCTTCGAAATTACTGCCACGCCATTGCGCGAGGGTATAGTCCCAGTAGCCACCGACGTGTGTGCCATTGGAGGAAAACCATTGGTTGGACCAAGCGGATTGCAGGCCAAGGCGCAGCATCTTGGTTTTATTTCCAGTGGCAAATTCCAGCGAAACAGTATCAATGGCGAATACGGATGAACTGGCGCACATGGCGGTGACGGCAACGGCGATTAAAGATGAGATACGCAGGCACATAAAAAGGGCTTTCAGGTGAAAATAAGGAATCAATGGGGCATCAATATAAAACCACAGCCCCTATTGTAGCAATGTCTTGCAATATGCTGCTAAGAGCTAGCGTTTACAATTAAGTTCCGCCAATCATATCCGCATTAAAGGATCAGTGTGAAGACAGTATCTGAAACAAATATCGCTTTTCTGGGCACTGGTTTAATGGGCAAGCCCATGGCGCGCCGCTTGTTAATTGCAGGGTATCCAGTGACAGTATGGAACCGCACCCGCACAAAAGCAGAAGCGCTCACGGCAGATGGCGGTATCGTAGCCGAAGCGGCCTTGCTGGGTGTCAAGCAATCCAATGCGGATATTGTGATTACCATGTTGGAAGATGGCGATGCGGTGGCAGGTGTGATCGCACAAATCCTGCCAGCCTTACGCGCCGGGAGTATCGTCATCGATATGAGTTCCATACAGCAATCGCAGGCACAAGCGCTGCATGCCTTGCTGCAAACACAGGGTGTGCATTTTATCGATGCGCCGGTTTCTGGTGGGGTCATTGGTGCGGAAGCGGGGAGCCTGGCCATCATGGCGGGTGCAGATGAAGCAGTTTATCCAGAGGTGGTACAGGTATTGTCTGCCATGGGCAAGCCACAACGCGTGGGTGACCCAGGAACAGGGCAACTGGCCAAACTCTGTAATCAACTGATAGTTGGCGCAACGATTAATATTGTGGCCGAGGCTTTATTGCTGGCACAGGCAGGTGGTGCTGATCCTGCGGCGGTACGCCAGGCATTGCGAGGTGGATTTGCCGAGAGCCGCATACTGGAAGTACATGGCCAGCGTATGCTGGACAGAACTTTCATGCCTGGTGGGCAGGTCAAAAGCCAGGCCAAGGATATGGAAAATATCCTGATCGCTGCACAGTATGCGGGCGTTGATTTGCCGATCACCAAACTGGTGACGGATGTCTATCGCGGCTTGCTGCCCGTTTATCCGCATGCTGATCATTCTGCGGCTTTGCTGGCACTGGAACATAAGAATCCGGGTAAGCGTTTGAGTGACAAGCAGGATATATTGCCAGAGTAGAAATGAATCTTTGCTGATGCGCAGAAAAACAGCGTTTGTGTATCGGTAGTCATAACAGACTCTGGAATAAGATAGGTGCAATAGATAGATGCAATAATCAGATGCAATGCCCAATGCCTTAATGCAGCACTAATGTGGCATTAATTGAAGATGCGAGCAAGAGGCAAGCAAAGTATCAAGCACAGTAGTAGTAAATAAATAATTGAACCAGGATTACTATGAGCAGCAATATCGTCAAAGCCGTATGCCCGCATGATTGCCCCGACACATGTGCCCTGCACGTGACTGTAGAAAACGGCGTCGCTACTTCAGTCAAAGGTGATCCCTTGCATCCGACGACGGCGGGCGTATTGTGCACCAAGGTATCGCGTTATGCAGAACGCACTTACCATCCTGACCGTCTGCTTTATCCGCAAAAACGCATAGGCAAAAAAGGTGAGGGCAAGTTTGTCCGCATAACCTGGGAGGAAGCGATTGCGACCATCGCTGAAAAACTCAAGCCGCTGGCTGCCAGTAATCCTCTGTCCATCCTGCCCTATAGTTATGCTGGCACCATGGGCCTGGTGCAGGGCGAGAGTATGGCAATGCGCTTTTTCAACAAGATTGGTGCTTCATTTCTGGATCGCACTATATGTGCGACAGCGGGTGGCGTCGGCTATAAATATACCGTAGGTACGCGCCAGGGCGCAGACATAGAACATACCCAGAATGCCAAACTGATTATCATGTGGGGTGGCAACCCTATCGCGTCCAATCTGCATTTCTGGATGCGCGTGCAGGAAGCCAAGCGCAATGGTGCGAAGCTGATTGCGATTGACCCTTACCGTTCACTGACCGCAGAAAAATGCCATCAGCATATCGCCTTGTTGCCGGGTACTGATTCTGCCTTGGCGCTCGGTCTCATGCATGTTCTGATACGTGAGGATTTGCTCGATCACGATTACATCGCAGAACATACCCTGGGCTTTGAACAATTGCGTGAACGGGTTGCAGAATGGACACCGGAGCGCGTTGCCGAAGTATGCGGTATCAGCGCCGATGAAGTCGTGCAACTCGCCAAAGAATATGGCGAATGCGGCATGCGGGGCGAAGCCAGCATGATACGCATGAACTATGGCGTGCAAAGGGTGCATGGTGGCGGTATGGCCGTGCGTAACATCGCCTGTCTGCCTGCGCTGACAGGTGCATGGCGTCATGCTGCGGGCGGCACGCAATTGTCGATGTCTGATGCCTTCCCCAAAAATACTGCAGCCTTGCAAAGACCGGATTTATTCCCTGAAGGTTTCCCTCGCCGCACCATCAATATGAGCACCATAGGTGATGATTTATTGCGTGAGGTCTCAGCAGAGTTTGGCCCCAAAGTGGACGCCGTCATAGTCTATAACTCCAACCCTGTCGCCATCGCGCCTGAGTCCTCCAAAGTCGCGCAAGCCTTTGCGCGTGAAGACCTGTTCACGGTCGTGCTGGAACACTTCCAGACTGATACTGCAGACTATGCCGACATATTATTGCCAGCAACGACGCAACTGGAACACACGGACATTCACAGCACCTATGGCCATCTGTACATGATGGCGAATAATCCTGCGATTACTCCTCTTGGTGAAGCCAAACCGAATACCGAGATTTTCCGTTTGATTGCCAGGGCCATGGGTTTTGACGATGCCTGTTTTACAGACAGTGATGATGATATCGCCGCACTGGCCTTCAATAAAAATCATGCGCATGCGGTGCATTTTGACTGGTCTTCATTAAAGAAAACCGGTTGGGCAAAACTGAAGGTAGCAGACGCACCGTTTGCCAATGGAGGCTTTGGCACGCCGTCTGGCAAATGCGAGTTTTATAGCGAGACCATGAAGCGAGATGGGCTAGACCCCTTGCCCACTTACATAGCCCCCTATGAATCGGTGGCATCGAATGCAGCGCTGGCAGCACGTTATCCGCTGGCCATGATATCTCCACCAGCGCGCAATTTTTTGAATTCCACGTTCGTCAATGTGCAAAGCCTGCGTGATACAGAGGGTGAACCGCATCTGGACATACATCCGCAAGATGCCAGCAGTCGTCACATCGTACAGGGCGACAAGTTGAGGATATTCAATGACAGGGGCAGTTTTGAAGCCATCGCCCGCGTTACCGACAAAGCCAGGCCAGGCCTGGTGGTGGGCTTGTCCATCTGGTGGAAAAAACTTGCAGGCGATCACAAGAATGCCAACGAAGTCACCAGCCAGCGCCTGACTGATATGGGCGGTGGCCCTACTTTCTACGACTTGCTGGTACAAGTTGAGAAGTGTGCACAGACTACTGCTGCATAAATCAACATCGCCCTCATCGTGTATCACCAGCCTGTCATAACTGTGACAGGCTGGTATTGTTGCACATCAAAAGCAGGCAAAATCTTCCAAGGCAGATTTGTTGCGCTGCGACATTTCCCTAGAGGATGCTTTCAAGTAGGCTTTAAATCGCTTGCTTTAGCCGAACTTAGCCGATAGCATCGAAACTAGGAAACCCATGCCTGCAAGGCTTGTCTTTGTGCAATTACACCGTGCGTAGTGATAGGCGCAAAGTGAGAGACCCAAAGCAAGATGTGCAAGGCAAAGGCATAAAACAACAATCACAGGAGACGGAGAAGATATGGATAAAATTTGGCTGAAAAACTATCCTGCAGGCGTACCGGCAGAAATTGATATCAACCAGTATCAATCCCTGGTGCAAATGCTGGACGAGTCATTTCAGAAGTATGCTGCCCGTGATGCCTACGCCTGTATGGACAAGCGTATTACCTATGGCCAACTCGATACCATGTCCAGGCAACTGGCAGGCTGGTTGCAAAGCAAGGGCCTGAAGAAAGGCGCACGCGTTGCTATCATGATGCCAAATGTCTTGCAATATCCTGTCGTCATGGCAGCGGTTCTGCGTGCTGGTTACACGGTGGTTAACGTCAACCCCCTATATACCCCGCGTGAGCTTGAGCATCAACTCAAGGACTCTGGTGCAGAAGCCATTTTCATCCTCGAAAACTTTGCCACCACGCTGGAGCAGGTACTCAGCAAAACGGCAATCAAACATATTGTCGTTGCCAATATGGGTGAAATGCTGGGCGGCTTGAAAGGGACTATCGTCAATTTTGTCGTGCGCCATGTCAAAAAAATGGTACCTGCATTTTCTTTGCCTAACGCTATCCGCTTCAATAAAGTGATGTCTGAAGCTGCAGGTACTCGTTTCACACCTGTGACAACTACCCATGATGATGTGGCCTTCCTGCAATATACCGGTGGCACTACCGGTGTCTCCAAAGGGGCGACGCTGTCGCATAAAAATGTGGTTGCCAATATCCTGCAAAACGATGCCTGGCTGTCACCCAGCATGGCTGGTCATACTGATGAACAGAAAGTCATTGTCTGTGCTTTGCCGCTGTACCACATCTTTGCGCTGACGGTCTGCAGCCTGCTTGGTACCCGCATCGGTGCCTTGAATTTGTTGATACCTAATCCGCGTGATATTCCTGGCTTCATCAAGGAATTGGGCAAATACAGAGTGAATATTTTCCCGGCGGTGAATACCCTGTATAACGGCTTGCTGAACAATCCAGGTTTTGCTGCACTGGATTTCTCAGGTTATGAGATATGCAGTGGCGGTGGCATGGCCGTGCAAAAAGCCGTGGCCGACAAATGGCTGGCGACCACTGGCTGCGCCATTGCCGAAGGTTATGGCTTGTCCGAGACTTCACCTGTTGCCACTGCCAACCCGGCTGATACCAAAGTATTTTCTGGCACCATAGGCATGCCTATTCCTTCTACAGAAATTGCCATCCTGGATGATGACGGCAACCCGGTTGCTCTGGGTGAACGCGGTGAAATCGCCATCCGTGGCCCGCAAGTCATGGCAGGTTACTGGAACCGCCCTGAAGAAACTGCCAAGGTCATGACGGCAGATGGTTTCTTTAAAACCGGTGACGTTGGCATCATGGACGAACGCGGTTATACCAAGATCGTCGATCGCAAGAAAGACATGATCCTGGTATCTGGTTTCAATGTCTATCCTAATGAAATTGAAGAAGTCATCGTCATGCATCCGGGCGTACTGGAGTGTGCCTGCGTTGGTGTGCCGGATGAAAACTCTGGTGAGGCCGTGAAATTGTTTGTCGTGCGCAAAGATCCAGCATTGACAGTCGATCAGCTTATGGATTATTGCAAGGAGCAATTCACTGGTTACAAAAAACCAAAGTACATAGAGTTCCGTAGCGAGCTGCCTAAGACTAATGTGGGCAAGATTTTGCGTCGCGAATTACGTGACGAGAAAAAAGCCTGAGTACCTGGCTCTTGATAATAAAAAAGGAAGGCAATGCCTTCCTTTTTTATTGCATGCCTGAGCCTGGCGGCTATGCGACGACCACACCCGTTCTGCCGTCTTCAACAACAAAACTCCTGAGTGTGGAAATACCGGAATCTGCTTTCGCCACATCATCCAGCGCCAGGAAATGTGTCTGTATCCTGGTCGGTGAAAGATCAAGCAGCATGAATCCACGTTTATCACTGCGGCCATATTTGATATGCGGGTTTTGTGCTACGTATTGCTCAGTGCGCTCTTGCGGACGTGAGCTTGAGGTGACCGAAGTGCCACAGAACTCTGTCGCCAGTATGGGGTTGCTGGCCGATGCCTTGCTGTAAAAATCGCGTTTCAGATTAGCTGCATAAAAAGTGTGGACATCACCAGAAATCACGACAGGATTCGCAGGTTTGTGCTTTTGCAGGTCTTCCATCAGGCGTTGGCGGGCAAGGGGATAACCGTCCCAGCCATCGGTCCAGAATTTGCCATCACCTTCCTGATTGACCACAGTCTGGCTAGATTGCGCCATCAGTGTTTGCTGGGTCAGCATATTCCACTTCGCATTTGAACTGGCAAAGCCGCGCGCCAGCCATCTCTCCTGTTCCATGCCCAGCATGGTATGGCTAGGGTCGAGTCGCTCACTGCATTCTGCATTGGTGACAGAATTCGAACCACCGCGGCCAAGCTTGGGGCATACCTGGTGCGAGCGGTATTGCCTGCTGTCGAGTACATGGAAGCGCGCCAGCCTGCCCCAGTCATAACGTTCATAAATACGCATATTGACGAAGTCGGTATGGCCAGCATGCAAACGTACTGGCATATGCTCATAGAATGCCTGGTAGGCAGCAGCACGACGCAGCATGAAGTTCACGTCCAGACGCTCGTCCCTGTCATTGCTATAATCATTGGCGATCTCGTGATCGTCCCAGGTGACTATCCATGGTGCCGCATGATGGGCAGCCTGCAATTGCGGATCGGTCTTGTACTGTGCATAACGGGCACGGTAATCGGCCAGGCTGAAACTCTCTATCTCGCGGTTGCGCGGCTTGCCAGGGTGGCGTAAATCATAAGGCCCCCACTCGTAAATATAATCTCCCAGAAATGCCACCAGATCAGGATTGCTGGCAGCAATATGCCGGTGCGCCGCATATTCACCAAACTCCCAGTGCTGGCAAGACGCCACGGCCAGCCGCAGATTGACGTTCAATGCATCGGCAGCCGGTGCCGTATGGGTGCGGCCTACCGGGCTGACTGCATCACCCAGCATGAAGCGGTACCAGTACCAGCGATTTGGCAGCAGGCCAGTGACATCCACATGCACGCTATGCGCGAGCTCAGGCAAGGCATGGGTTTCACCTTTGCCGGCAATGCGGTTGAATTGCTCATCTTCGGCAATTTCCCAGCGTAGCTTATAGGGAATGGCGGACAGGGCGGCTGCATTCAGTGGCTCAGGGAGGAGGCGTGTCCACAAGACTACGCTGTCATGTCGCGGCGAGCCTGAGGCTACCCCAAGGCTGAAAGGATAAACACTGGTGCGCTCGGCGGCAAAACCTGGGAAAGCCTGTGACAGTGCAGCGAAAGTAGTGAATTGCAGGGACTGCTGTAAAAACGAACGACGTGTTAACTTCATAAAAATACTCAGTTCACCCTGGTAATGTCTTCCAATGGTGGAATTTGACGTGGCTTGCGGTCGTCGCCCGTGGCAACATAAGTCAGCGTTGCTTCAGTGACCTTGACGGTCGAAGCCTGCAAACGGTTGCGCTCGGCATACACTTCTACCGATACCGTGATCGAGGTATTGCCTACCTTGACGACTTCGGCATAAAACGACAACAGGTCGCCAACGAATACCGGTTGCTTGAACAGGAAAGAATTTACTGCGATAGTGGCAACGCGGCCATTGGCACGGCGTGCCGCAGGGATGGCGCCGGCAATATCGACCTGTGACATGATCCAGCCGCCAAATACGTCGCCATGCACATTCGCATCTGCGGGCATGGGCATGACCCTGAGGGTAGGCATGTGGGCTGGCAAGCCGTTGGAAATTTGTTCAGTCATAATAATTTTGCAGAATAGAATGAGTAGGATGAGTAGAAGATGGTCAGGCAAATCTTAAACCAGATTTAATGCAGACTGAGCAAAGCAAGTGGCTTGCCAGCGACTTACAGGGTGATATATTGTGAAGTTGATGACAATGTAGTAATTTCATGAGCCAGAATAGAGCAGACTGGCTGGTACGGCCGCTAATTTTGGTGGAAAAAACATAAAGAACAGCCAATGGAAGTAAAACACGAAGAACTAAGACTGCTCGACGATGTGGTCTTGCGCACGGTAGCCAACCCCACAGCCAGCCATTGTTGGCATCAGATGGTCGATCTGATGCGCCGTCATGCTACTCCGGCGCTGACGCTGCAACTTGAGCAATTCCTGCTGGCGAATGTCGCTGCCACTGACTTGCCCGGGTTTTACCGTGCTACTTTCCTCGACATGCTGACCGGCAGGCCAGAATATTTGCAACAGGCCGGACAAATTGCCCTGAGTCTGCAACCCTTTGATGCCGACCGCATGGTCACTTTTTTGCAATACAGCTGGCAAAGAGTCTTGCTTGATATTCCTGGTCGCCAGGCTTTTCAGCAAAGGCTACAGGAACTGGCGCTGCCTGCGATTGCCGCTAGTCTTAACTCGTGGATATGGCAGCAGGTGCAACCCGCGCAGGTGTTGAAACAGCGTGTCATCAACGAAGTACGCAAGGTAGCAGTGATCGCACCCTTTGTCAGTAATATCAAGCATCCACCCACGCTGATGGCCTTGCAACAGGCAGAAAACCTGCGCCAGCTAGGTTATGAAGTCGTGCTGTATTCAGCGCAAGAAATGCTGGGGCCAGATTTCATGCATTATCTCGGCAGCCGTTCCTATACACCCGAGCCACAGTTTGTCACCGCAGGCTGGGACAAATACCTGGGGCGGGGCGGGCAAGTCATGACCGGCGATACGCGCTTTTCGCTGCTGCAAAGATGGAAAAGCCTGCTGGGTTCGCTTGCCTCTTTTGACCCTGACCTGGTCATGTTTGTTGGTCTGTATGCGGGGCTGGCGGCAGCAGCTTATCCAGCCCGTCCGGTACTCAGTCTGGGCATCAACTCCCTGTCGCCAATGTCACCCGCCGATGTTTGGCTGACTGCGCAACAAGACTTGGACGGCTTACAGGCTTCGCAATGGACTACGGCTTTCCCGGCCAGCCAGGCTTACCATCATTCTTACCGTGTACAAAGGCCAGAGATCCAGGGTAATCACACACGCGCATCTCTGGGGCTGGCACAAGACAAACTGCTACTGATCACGCTCGTCAATGAGAGTGAATCGAGGATACAGGGTGCATGGGCCAGGGCCATGCTGCAAGTATTGAATGAAAATCCCCACGTGCAGTGGCTGATCATCGGTGGCAGTGGTGTCATGCCAACAGCCTTGCAGACTGCAAGTGCGGAGCAGGTAGGCTGTGTCGCCTTTTGTACGGATGCCGTCAAATACCTGGCGTGCTGCGATGTCTATATCAACCCACCCATGATGGGCGGCGGTTTTGCCGTTGCAGAAGCAATGGCGCTGGGCTTGCCAGCACTGAGTTTGCAGGGTTCGGACGGTGGTGACAAACTGGGTAATGCGGCACAGGCAAACTTGCAGGCATATTTCCAGACGCTGATGCGGTGGCTAAACAATCCTGATGCCAGAAAAACTGCTGGCCTCGCCATGCAAAAGCATTTTGATGATTACCTGGACTTGAGCAAGGCGGCCGCCAGTTTGCAGGGGGCTTGCGAACTGGCTTTACAGCGGTTTCATCTCAGGATGGCAGCACAGACTTCTTGAACCTGGCAGGGTTACCGACCATCAGCGCACCCGCATCAACATCGCTGATCACGACAGCGCCAGCACCGATGAAGGCGTGCTCGCCTATGCGCAGGCGTTCTATCAGGGTCGCACCGATGGCTACAGTGACGCTATGCCCTATACGCGATAAACCACCGACATTGCTGCCTGGCTGCACCCGTGAAAAAGCACCAATATGGGTGTCATGCCCTATGGTGACACCGCGGTTCACAAAGACATGGCGACCTATCACGGCACCGGGGCCTATCACGCTATTGGCTCCGACAAAAACGCCCGGGGCCAATGTTGCCAGAGGCGATACAAAGGCACGCGGGTGTATCAGGGTATGGAATTCCAGGCCAGCATGACGCTGCAGAATTTCCTGCTCTAGCGCATTACGGGTGGGCGTTGTCGGCCCTAGCATATAAAGTTCATCATCAGCAGGGATGAAATCAGCCAGATTGATGACTTCAGGTGTCGCGCCATATTGTGCCCATCCTGCAATCCGGTCTTGCAGGGGGATATCACGCTCGCCTGGTGCTTCTGGCAAATGCAAAACAATTTTAGATACGGTGAGGCCATGGGCCAGGGCGCAATCAAACAAGTCAGACAAAATATTGCTGCTGCCAAAAATCACGAGTTTATTCTTGTTCATATTGTAGTCTTCTACTTTGTACCTGGGGCATTCCCGCCACAGTATACCTGCGTGGTGGTGACGAAATGCAAATTGTACGATAGCCAGCGAGCGATGGCCGATGAACATCTGATTTATGGCCTATAATTTTCCTTATGCAGTTTTTGCATGATGTGTTGTTCTCTCTGTCGCCTGCCAGAAGCCGGGGCGATTTTGTTGAATTGCCAATTCACGTCAGTACTGGGCTTGCCAGTTCTGACAAGCCCATTCAACCTTCATACGAGTACATCTTTAATGCGACGCCGAGAATCCGTTCGTCATCCCTCTCCCTCTGCTCCGGTCAGCAATCCTGCCCAGCGCGGTGATTGGTCCACCGTCAAAACCCTGTTGCCATATCTGTGGGCCTACAAGTGGCGTGTTTTGCTGGCGCTGACTTTTCTGGTATCGGCCAAACTGGCCAATGTTGGTGTGCCACTGATCTTGAAAAAACTGGTTGATAGCATGACCATTAGTCCCGCCCATCCGGCTGCCGTCATGGTTCTGCCAGTGGCATTGCTGATCGCCTATGGTGCCCTGCGCTTATCGACAACCCTGTTCACAGAGTTGCGCGAGTTCGTGTTTGCCAAGGTCACGCAAAGGGCAGTGCGCACGATAGCCTTGCAAGTGTTCCGCCACCTGCATGCCCTGTCTTTGCGTTTTCACCTGAACCGGCAAACCGGTGGTGTTACACGTGATATAGAACGTGGTACGCGGGCGATCTCTTCGCTGATTTCTTATGCCCTGTTCAGCATCGTTCCTACCTTGCTCGAAATTACCCTGGTCCTGATTTATCTGAGTACTCATTACGATAAATGGTTCAGTGTGATTACCGCGACGGCACTGGTGACCTATATCGTATTCACCATTGTCGTCACCGAATGGCGCACGCATTTTCGCCGTACCATGAATGAGCTCGATTCCAAGGCGCATACCAAGGCCATCGATTCGCTGCTCAACTATGAAACGGTGAAGTATTTTGGTAATGAAGAATATGAAGCCCAGCGTTATGACGTAGGCCTGAAAAGTTTTGAAACTGCTGCCGTCAAATCGCAAAGCAGTCTGTTCTTGCTGAACACAGGGCAATCGATGATCATCGCCACTGCCGTGACCCTGATACTGTGGCGCGCGACCCAAGGCGTCATTGATGGCACCATGAGTCTGGGTGACCTGGTACTGGTGAATGCCTTCATGATACAGCTATATATTCCCTTGAATTTTCTCGGTGTCCTGTACCGTGAAATCAAGCAAAGCCTGGCCGACATGGAAAGGCTGTTTTCCTTGCTCGACCAGAACCGCGAAGTGGCTGATGATGCCGCTGCACAAGCGCTACAGGTACACCACAGAAATGGCGCAGAAATTCGTTTCCAGCATGTGAATTTCAGCTATGAAGAAAAGCGCCAGATTTTGTTTGATGTAGATTTTACGATTGCCCCCGGCACGACCACCGCGGTGGTTGGTCATAGCGGCTCTGGTAAATCAACTTTATCGCGTTTGCTGTTCCGTTTTTACGATATTCAGTCTGGCCATATTGCCATCGATGGACAGGATTTGCGCAACGTCACACAGGCCTCGGTCAGGGCGGCAATAGGCATCGTCCCGCAAGACACGGTGCTGTTCAATGACACCATAGAATACAACATCGCCTATGGCAAACCAGGGGCGAGTAAAGAAGAGATTATTGCGGTTGCCAAGGCTGCCTATATTCATGATTTTATCGAGTCGCTGCCCGACGGTTATGACAGCATGGTTGGCGAGCGTGGTTTGAAATTATCAGGCGGTGAAAAACAGCGCGTGGCGATTGCCCGCACCTTGCTGAAGAATCCGTCCATCCTGATTTTTGATGAGGCTACATCAGCACTTGATTCTCAGTCTGAGCAATTGATACAGGCACAATTGAAAGACATCGCGCGCAGCCGCACCAGCCTCGTCATCGCCCACAGATTATCGACGATTGTCGATGCACAGCAGATACTGGTCATGGATAAAGGCCATATCGTAGAGCGTGGTACTCATCATGATTTGCTGGCTCTGCACGGTGCTTATGCGCGCATGTGGGAAAGGCAGCAAAGCAAGAAAAAAGATATGGCTGAAGATGATGACGAAGCCGATGAAATTGAACTCGTGAGCGCATAAAATGGAAACCAAGTGGCTGGAAGATTTCGTATCCCTGGCAGAGACCAACAGCTTTAGCCGTTCTGCAGAATTGCGCCATGTGACGCAACCGGCTTTTTCACGCCGCATACAATCGCTGGAAGCCTGGCTGGGCAGCGATCTGATAGACCGCACTTCCTACCCAACGCGTTTGACGCATGCGGGTGAAGTTTTTTATGAGCAGGCCATCGCTATGCTGGGGCAAATCAATAATGCCCGCGCGCTGTTGCGCGGCAAGCGCACCACTACGCAAACCACGGTGGATTTTGCCGTCCCGCATACCTTGTCGCTGACTTATGTGCCGCGCTGGCTGACAGGCCTGGATCAGGCCTTTGGTGAAATCAACAGCCGCCTGCTGGCACTGAATGTGCATGATGCCGTTATGACCCTGGTGGAAGGTGGTTGTGATCTCATGCTTTGCTATCACCATCCGCGTCAGCCACTCTTGCTTGATAGCAGTCAGTACGACATGATCAGCATGGGTACAGAGACCGTGCGCGCCTACACGCGATGCGACAAACATGGCGTGCCTGAATTGCGTTTGCCAGGGACAGAAAAAACACCATTACCCTTTTTGGCCTATGCCAACAATGCCTATCTGGGGCGCATGGTAGATCTGATTTTGAATGACACACGCCAGCCTTTGCATCTGGAAAAATGCTATGAAACCGATATGGCAGAAGGCCTGAAAATGATGGCGCTGGAAGGCCGTGGCGTGGCATTTCTACCAGAGTCTGCGGTGACCCGCGAAGTCAAGCAAAAGCAGCTGGCACGTGCCGATGATGGCAGTGGTGCCTGGGAAGTGAATATGGAAATCCGCCTGTACCGTGAACGGCCATCCATACAAAGACCGGGCAAGGCCATCGTTTCACGTTTGTGGGAATACCTGGAGCAATTGCAGACAGAAGAAAGTCAGGGAAAAAACCGGCAAGGAAAGAGCCGTCGCAGTAGTTGATATTATGCACGGATTCTGCGCGGGTTTGCTAAATTGAAAACATCAAGAGAGGAGTGCGGTAGCGAGCCAGGGCATCAGGCCGGACATATCATAAGGCCACTACATGGTTATGCATTTCATGCATAGATTCATGCAAACAAAGCATTGGCTGATCTCAAAGCGAAAAGACTACTATGCGTCTGCTTTCAGCGCGGGTGAAAGACCTGTCTGAAAATGCAAGATTTGCAAGTCAGTTCAAACCACATTCAAGAGGTCATATAATGTCCAGCCAGCACCAGATACCGTCTTATCTTACCCCGACTGAGACCGGTCCTTGGTCAGTTTACCTTGAGCAAATTGATCGCGTTACTCCTTACCTTGGCCATTTGTCGCGCTGGGTAGAAACCCTGAAGCGCCCCAAGCGTATCCTCATCGTCGATGTGCCTATCGAACGTGATGACGGCAGCATTTCCCACTTTGAAGGCTACCGTGTACAGCACAATACCTCCCGTGGCCCAGGCAAGGGTGGTGTGCGTTTCCATCAGGATGTGACGCTATCAGAAGTGATGGCCTTGTCTGCCTGGATGACGATCAAGAACTCCGCGGTGAACGTGCCTTACGGTGGTGCAAAAGGTGGTATCCGCGTTGATCCAAAAACCTTGTCACGTGGCGAACTGATGCGCATGACGCGTCGTTACACCTCTGAAATTGGCATCATCATTGGCCCGGACAAAGACATTCCGGCACCAGACGTGAACACCAATGAGCAAACCATGGCATGGATGATGGATACTTATTCCATGAATGAAGGCCGTACTGCTACTGGCGTAGTCACTGGCAAGCCTATCTCCCTCGGTGGTAGCCTGGGCCGTCGTGAAGCGACTGGCCGTGGTGTATTCGTGGTCGGTAGCGAAGCTGCAGCCAAGCGTGGTCTGAGCATTGCTGGTGCAAAAATTGCCGTGCAGGGTTTTGGTAATGTAGGTGGTATTGCTGCTCGTTTGTTCGCAGAAGCAGGTGCCAAGATCGTGGCTGTGCAAGATCACGGTGGCACGATCTTCCATTCGAATGGTATTGATGTCAACAAACTGCTGGATCACGTGGCAGCCAAAGGCAGTGTTGCCGGTTTTGAAGGCATAGAAGCTGTTTTGCCAAATGATGAATTCTGGGCCGTGAACTGCGATATCATGATCCCGGCAGCATTGGAACAACAGATCACCCTGAAAAACGCTGACCAGATCCGCGCCAAAATCATACTCGAAGGCGCGAATGGCCCGACCACACCAGAAGCAGATGATATTTTGCGCGACAAAGGTGTATTGGTGGTGCCAGACGTGATCGCCAATGCCGGTGGTGTGACTGTGTCTTACTTTGAATGGGTACAGGATTTCTCCAGCTATTTCTGGTCTGAAGATGAAATCAACCAGCGTCTGACCCGCATCATGAAGGAAGCTTTTAATTCTGTATGGCAGGTGACAGAAGACAAAAACGTCTCCTTGCGTACAGCAGCATTTATCATCGGTTGCTCCAGAGTGTTGCAGGCGCGTGAAGTTCGCGGCTTGTATCCATAATCTGGAATTGTAATAAGCTATTGATCACCTATGCTGATAGGTGATCAATCATGCAGATGAGGTGTGATGCGATGTGGATTTGGCTAAAGACGGGCCATATTTGCGTCGCATACGCATTTATTTCGTTTGATTTCGTTTAAAAGAGTCCGTTTCCTGAGTGCTTTTTCTGAGTCAGGACGTTGTAAAGGCATTGTGAGATTATCTAAACACAGGTGCTGCAGTTGAATATATCAGTGTCATCAAGGCTTAGTTTAATCTGGTTAAGGTGGTGCAAGAGTATGGAACAATAATTGCATACTTGTTTTTGAAATCTTTGCAAGAGTGAATTGTCAAAAAAACCGAATAATATTTTGTTAAATGTGAATTTTTCTGTTGAATTTTGTTGGGCTTTATCATTACCATCCTGAATTAAGTTCAAAGGGGATCATATGAAAGTTTCGAAATGGATAGTAAAGGCTGGCTTGCCCTGTGCGCTAGTCATGTGCTCCTCGCTTTCATTAGCCGCGGATACCCTTGCACGCATCAAAGAGACGCACACGATGACCATCGCGCACCGTGAAGCGTCTTTTCCATTTTCTTATCTTGGTGATGACAAGAAGCCCATCGGCTATTCCATGGACATTTGTCTGAAACTGGTCGATGCGATAAAAAAAGAACTCAAGCTGCCCCAACTCAACGTGAATTATGTTCTGGTGACAGGCAGCACACGTATTCCTGCCATTGCTGAGGGCAAGGCTGATCTGGAATGCGGTTCAACCACCAATAATGCAGAGCGCCGTAAGCAGGTCGCCTTCACTATCCCCCATTTCTTTGCCACCGCAAAAATGATAGTCCGGACCGATTCCGGTATCAAAAACTGGACTGACCTCAAGGGTAAAAAAGTCGTGACCTCCAAGGGGACTACGACCGTCAAGCTGCTCAATGACCGTGACAAGGTCAGGGGCCTGGATTTGAAATTGCTGGAAGGCGCTGATCATAATGAGTCCTTTGGCATGGTAGAGAGTGGTGCAGCAGATGCCTTTACCGTCGATGACGTGCTCTTGTACGGGCAACGCGCCAATGCCAAAGACCCCAGCAAGTTCGTTGTGGTAGGCGATTCATTATCTACCGAGCCCTATGCCATCATGCTGCGCAAGGATGATCCTGCATTCAAGAATCTGCTGGACCGTGAAATGGCGCGCCTGATGAGTGATGGCGAAGTCACCAAATTGTATGACAAGTGGTTCCGTAAGCCTGTGCCCCCAAAAGGGGCAAACCTGAACATGCCCATGAATTTCCTGTTGCGCGATAATATCCGTTTCCCTACGGACAAGGTTGCGGATTAACAGGCTGGTTCCGCGTTTGCCAGCAGATAGAAAGAGTATTGCGGTGGTGGAATTTATCTGATCTGTTAGCATTGATGGCTGTCTAATTTTTTAGCAACATATAAGTAGTAATACGTATTAAACCGACTGAAAAAAACGGTAATTTGCTGAGGGTTTTTGTTAAACTCAAAGCCATGATTTTTTGATTTAACTTTTTGGAGACAGTATGAAATTTTCGAAATTGTTGGTAGCTTTGGTTGGTGCTGGCCTGGTAGCTGGTGCAGCACAGGCGCAGGAAACTGGTACGCTGAAAAAAATCAAGGATACAGGAACCATCACCCTGGGCGTGCGTGATTCCTCCAACCCTTTTTCTTACCTGGACGATAAGCAGTCTTATCAAGGTTATTCCATCGACCTGTGCATGAAAATTGTGACAGCGGTACAAAAGCAACTGGGTTTGTCTTCCCTGAACGTCAAAATGAATCCGGTGACTTCTGCTACCCGTATACCTTTGATGGCCAATGGCACGATCGATCTGGAATGTGGTTCTACAACCAATAACGTAGAACGTCAAAAACAGGTTGCGTTTGCACCGACCACTTTTGTGACCGCTAACCGTATTCTGTCAAAAAAATCTTCTGGCGTTAAAACCCTGGCTGACCTTAAAGGCAAGGCTGTGGTATCGACTTCAGGTACTTCCAACCTGAAACAGCTGACACAGCTGAATGCAGACCAGAATCTGGGCATCAATATTTTGCCAGCCAAGGATCATGCAGAAGCTTTCCTGATGGTTGAAACTGGCCGTGCAGTAGCATGGGTCATGGATGATATCCTGCTGGCTTCACAAGTATCCAACTCAAAAAATCCAGCTGACTATGAAATCAGCAAGGAAGCACTGTCAGTTGAGCCATACGGCATCATGCTGCGTAAAGACGATGCTCCATTCAAGAAAGTAGTTGATACAGCGATAGGCAATGTACTGACTTCTGGTGATGTTAACCGCATCTACCATAAATGGTTCATGCAACCTATTCCACCTAAAGGCATTGCCTTGAACTGGCCTATGTCTGATCAGCTCAAGGTAGTTGCTGCCAAGCCTACAGATTCAGGTGAACCTTCTGCTTATGCTGCTGTTCCAGAGGCTCAAAAAGCCGTTTTGAACAAGAAAAAATAATACATAGCAAGGTAAGGTAGTCCGACAAAACGGGGGGATGCACCTCCCGTTTTCTTTTGCAAGACCATGTATGCATCATCTTGCAAAAAGCGGACTGAAAGCGCTGCACAGGAGGAGAATATGAATTACAACTGGAATTGGAATATCTTTTGGGACATTGCGCCCGATGGAACGGGAACCTATTTTGAATCCCTGATCGCTGGTCTTAAGTGGACACTGGCGACAGCAGGTTTGGGCTGGGTGATTGCTTTGGCATTGGGCCTGGTGATAGGAACATTGCGCACAGCGCCAAACAAATGGGTAGTCAGGCTGGCAAATGCCTATGTGGAATTATTCAGGAACATTCCACTGATCGTGCAAATGTTTCTCTGGTACTTTGTTTTCCCTGAAGTCTTGCCTGAAGCGTGGGGCACGGCACTTAAACAATTGCCGAATGCACCTTTCGTCACGGCAGTACTGAGCCTGGGGTTTTTTACTTCAGCCAGGGTGGCGGTACAGGTATCAACGGGTATCAATGCTCTGCCACGTGGTCAGAAAATGGCGGGTACGGCACTGGGTCTGACACTGCCACAAACTTACCGCTATGTGCTGTTGCCCATGGCATTTCGCATCATCATTCCTTCACTGATCAATGAAGTGGCGGCGATCATCAAAAACAGTTCGGTGGCTTTGTCCATCGGTTTGATAGAACTGATGGCAAGTACACGTTCCATGCAAGAAATGTCTTTTAAGACTTTTGAGGCATTCAGTGCTGCCACCATCATCTATCTGATCGTGTCTGTGATTGCGATCCTGATGTCGAATTTGTTGGAAAAGAAACTGCGCGTACCAGGTTTCATTACTTCTGGTTCAGCCAATAGTGGAGGGCACTAAACATGGGTAATTTTGATTTTGATGTCATTCAGCGTTCCTGGGTGTATCTGTTCCAGACCGGCATGGTGTTTACACTGAAGCTGACCTTCCTGGCAATGACAGGCGGTATCGTCATCGGTACTTTATTGGCGATGATGCGTTTGTCTAGCAACAAGCTGATCAATCTGTTCGCCTCCGGTTATGTCAACCTGATGCGCTCCATCCCTTTGGTATTGGTACTTTTCTGGTTTTATTTCCTGGTGCCTTATATTGGTGCCTGGATAATGGGCGACAGTGAACCTATGCCTGTGGGTGCTTTTTCTTCTTGCCTGATCACCTTTGTCATGTTTGAGGCAGCTTATTACTGCGAGATCATGCGTTCAGGCATACAGTCCATTCCGCGTGGCCAGATCTGGGCCGGTTATGCCATGGGCATGAACTACTGGCAAACCATGGGTAATATTGTCTTGCCTCAGGCATTCCGCAATATGATCCCTATATTGTTTACCCAAACAATCGTTTTGTTCCAGGACGTGTCACTGGTATCGATCTTGTCCATTCCTGACTTTTTTGGCTCTGCAGCCAAAGTGGCGCAGCGTGATGGCCGTCTGGTGGAAATGTATTCCTTCGCAGCGGTTGTCTATTTCGTCATGTGCTTTGGCTTGTCTTCACTCGTGAAGAAGTTGCAAGCAAAAGTGGCGATCATACGTTAAGAATATTGTGGAGATTTGAAATGATTAAATTGAATAATGTCAGTAAATGGTATGGTCAGTTCCAGGTGTTGACTGACTGCACGACCGAAGTGTCCAAGGGTGAAGTCGTGGTTGTTTGCGGCCCGTCCGGCTCCGGTAAATCCACTCTGATCAAGACCGTCAATGGTCTGGAGCCTTTCCAAAAAGGAGAGATCACGGTAGAAGGTGTTTCTGTTGGCGATCCTAAAACCAATCTGTCCAAATTGCGTGCACGCATAGGCATGGTGTTCCAGAACTTTGAGTTGTTCCCGCATCTGTCGATACGCCAGAACCTGACTATTGGCCAGGTCAAAGTGCTCGGACGTTCAGAAGAAGAAGCGACTGAACGTGGTCTCAAATACCTTGACCGCGTCGGCCTGATTGCCCAGAAAGACAAATTCCCTGGCCAGTTGTCCGGTGGTCAGCAACAGCGTGTGGCTATTGCCCGCGCCTTGTCCATGGACCCGATCGCCATGCTGTTCGATGAGCCAACTTCTGCGCTGGATCCTGAAATGATCAATGAAGTGCTGGATGTCATGGTAGGGCTGGCGCAAGAAGGTATGACCATGATGGTGGTTACGCATGAAATGGGCTTTGCCAAGAAAGTGGCAAACCGCATTGTCTTCATGGACAGGGGCGCGATAGTCGAGGATTGTTCAAAAGATGAATTCTTCAACAATGCACGCTCAGACCGTGCACGTGATTTCCTGGCAAAAATCATTCATTAATATCTGGTTAATGCCTGACTTTTAATACATTGCACCACGGCATTTGTTTGAAATTTGCCCTCTGGTTTGATGTTTGATTTGAAAAGCAGCCCTGATTTCAGGGCTGCTTTCATTTTATGGTCTTATTCTCTGTAAAACAGCGGGAAATGTGATTTGCGTCACAGGTAAAAGAGTCCTGCCGTGCTAATCTTTCATCGCTAAAAAATGCACTGAAAAGTAGTTTCTCAATTATTTCATTTTGTATTAATAACAATTAAACAGGACAGCACGCAATGGCAAACACAGCAGCAGACATCCAAAAGCTTTACATCGCCTACTTCAACCGTCCTGCAGATCCAAATGGTCTGGCTTACTGGATGGCACAAGGCCTGACACTGAACCAAATCGCCGACAGCTTC
>NZ_JBMPPJ010000044.1:0-18226 GCF_049339865.1 Undibacterium sp. TC9W
TGTGTCGCCGACGCCGTCTTGGCGTATTGATTCCGTCATCCATCATGTACAAGTGTCCACTTAATAAGTGGACACGATCATCTACGCTTAAGCCCTTAACTTCAAGATGACTTCACCGGATGCTTACGACCTACTTGAAAAGGAAGCAGTAGATCTGGCTATTTCCGATATGCGTATGCCAGTCATGGATGGTGCAGTATTTTTGGCACACGTAAGAGCGCGTTGGCCTGACACTATACGCTTGTTACTAACTGGTTATGCTGACATGCAGTCCACCATAGATGCCATAAACAGAGGAGAAATCTTTCGTTATATAACAAAACCTTGGAACGATAATGATATTGTTCTAGTAGTTAAACAAGCGCTGGAGCGCAAGGCATTAGAAGCAGAGAAAAAAAGGCTAGAAGCACTAACTCTGCGCCAAAACGAAGAACTTAAATCCCTTAATGCCAGTCTGGAAATCAAGGTAGATGAGCGAACCATAGATCTTAGGAAGGCTCATGCGTCGCTTTTAAGCGTCAACGACAAATTGAAGACCAACTTTCTCACTTCTATCAAAGTTTTTTCTAATGTTATAGAAATGCGCGGTGGCAAACTTGTTGGGCACTCGAGACGGGTAGCCGATTTATCAAGAAAAATTGCAAAAAAACTTAACCTTGATTCTAAGGAGACTCAAGAAATTTTTGTCGCATCCCTATTAGCGGATATTGGCAAGATCGGTTTTTCAGATGAGTTATTGGCAACCCCTGTCAGTCAAATGAATGGTGAGCAGCTAGGACAATTTCATAAACATACTCTACGTGCAGAGCAATTATTGATGCCACTCCAAGACTTGCAAGGTAGTGCAAAGATTATACGTGCGCAGCATGAACGATTTGATGGCAGAGGCTTTCCTGACGGCCTGGAAGGAGAAAATATCCCAATAGGCGCACGTATTTTGTCGCTATCAAGCGATTATGACAATCTACAGAATGGCAGCTTGCTTCAAAAAAGAATGCATGCGGAAGATGCGCAGGCATTAATTATTCGCGGTGCCGGAAATCGTTATGATGAAAAAGTTGTTGCAGCTTTCAAGCAAATTATTAGCAACAAGACTGACGAGATTGACGATCAAGAAATATCAACAGCGCAAATACAGCCAGGAATGATACTTTCTGCTGATGTGATTTCCAAAGAAGGTATGCTGCTTCTGCCTACCGATTACGTACTGGACCAGCACGTCATCGACAAATTGCGATTGTTCGAGCATCCCGCAGGCTCCAAACTAGTCATACGTGTACACAGCAACAGGAGAAAATAATGTACAGGATATTATTGCTTGATGACGAACCAAATGTTCTGCTGGCACTGCAAAGGAGCCTGAAAAGCGTCGCAAAAGAGATGGAAATGACAATGGAATTGCTTAATTCCCCTCAGGAAGCGATCAATCGCCTGAGTAATACAGCTTTCGACTTTATCATCTCTGACTACCATATGCCTGGCATGAACGGCATACAGTTCTTGTCCATTGCCAAGGAAATGCAGCCCCATGCAATACGCCTCATGCTGAGCGCATCTGCCGAATTCAAGACCATACTGGGTGCCATCAATGATGCCGAGGTGTTTCGCTACATCGCTAAACCCTGGAACCAGGAAGAATTGCTGGAAACCATACAGCTGGCAGCAGCGCGTCGTCAACAAATTATGGAAGACCAAAAACTGGCAGATGAATTGCGCCTGCAACGTGGCATGATAACGCCACAGGAACATGAGATGAAACGGCTGGAAGAAACCGAGCCAGGGATCACCAAAGTGAAATGGGGCCCCGATGGCTCGGTATTGCTTGATTAACTCAAGCTGAATCAGTCATCACAAGTGAGTATGTCACTTTTATTGCAGTATTTTTTATAGCGCCTTGACAGGTATGCATAACAGACAAGAAAATATTCCTGTCTGAGGATCCAAAGCAGAATTTGCCGAAAACTGCTCAAAACAGGGCCTGTCGTCTCATTGCATGCCGCTGGCTGGCAAGTATTCGCGCATCAACTCCCGGCATTTCACCCATTCAAGCAGCAAATATACGGTGAAAATGAAACGTGAAAAATGCGCTACCTCAGCCAATTTTTCCAATTCCAACGACGTATCCAAATGCTGGTCTACATAGTCAAGAACACCGTTCAGGCGCCTGGCATATTCAACTTTATCACTATTACTCAACACTACCTCTCCCTATCAACTTCGACTTTCGATATCAACCGCTGAACATCTTTGGCAACTGCATCCGCTTTCGTCTGCAATAAAAAATGAGGTGCATCGTATCGGCATGTTTCCATTTCATGCAATTGCGTTTTAATATCTGCATGGGCAGAGACTGGTATCAAGCTGTCCCTGTTGGCTTGCAGATAGAGTACCGGCACTTTGATGGCCTGGAGTTTTTCTCTGACATCGCAACTCAACACCGCTTGCAAACGGGCCTTTAAACTGGCGGGCCTGACACGTGCCAAAGCATCTGCCAACTGCATGCACAATTTTTTGCTGGAAAATCGCCCCAGTAACATATGGCTGAGGACCCGCAATGGTGCCAGTCTGGTCGGTAAATAAGGCAGCACAAATCTGAAACCTGCCATCCAGGGATAAGGATTACATGCAAAAGTCGCACAGAGTATCAAGGCCTTCAGCCGCACTGGCCGGCTGGCAGCAATAGAAATGGCAATTGGGCCAGAGAATGATTCTGCCAGCAAAATATAGTCTTCACTTACCGGTAACTGCGTTTGAACCAAGATCTCCAGTTCTGCGTAGCCCAGCGCTTGATCTGGCGGATATGTCAATACCAGTAGTTTACATCTACCATTCAATGCCTTATGCAAAGGCTCATAGAGTGTGCCTGTACCATCCATGCCAGGCAAGAGTACTATTGTCGTCATGCGAATAATGATAGCAGGCCAGGCACTACCATGTGGCATCAATGCATTTTCGGATATCCGGTGATTTGCTGTATCTCTTTATACAAAGGCTGCAAGCGAGCATACATCTTTTGATAAACCCGGTTATACAGCTCATTGTATATCTGCTGATGATGAGCGATAGGTTCAAAGGTTTTGCCTATGCGCGTCATCTCCTTGATCGCGACGTCAAAACTGGGATGCAGGCCCAAGCCTACCGCTGCATCGATAGCAGCACCCAAACCTGAGGTTTCATAGATATGCGGGCGCGATGTCGGTAAGCCAAAGATATCTGCCGTCAATTGCATGGCAGCGTCGCTCTGAGAGCCGCCGCCTGAGATTCGCAATTCAGTGATCGCCACACCGCTACGTTTTTCTATACGCTCTTTGCCTTCTCGCAAGGCATAAGCCAGTCCTTCAAGAATAGCGCGGTACATATGTGCACGCGTATGCACGTCACCAAAACCAATGATAGCGCCCTTGGCTTCTGCACCCGGCACTTTGATACCGGGTGTCCAGTATGGCTGCAGCATCAGTCCCATGGAGCCCGGCGGCACTGCATTCACCAGTTCATCAAACAAGGCCTCTGGCAAGACGCCCTGCTCTGCCGCCTGCAGTTTTTCATGATGACCAAATTGTTCCTTGAACCAGTTCACCATCCAGTAAACACGGAATATCTGCACCTCGGTACTGTAAGAACCGGGGATTGCTGCTGGATAAGGTGGTATGAATGGTGTCACTTCCAGGTATTTCTTGCTGGTGGTATTGATGGTCGCAGTCGTGCCATAACTGAGGCAACCGATATTAGGTTGCTGGCAGCCAGCTCCTATCACTTCACATGCCTTGTCCGCCGCTGCAGCCAGTAAAGGTGTGCCAGCCAGTATGCCGGTTGCGGCCTCAGCCGCCTGGTTGATGTGTCCCATGACTGTACCGGGTGGCACCAGCTCAGGCAAGCTTTCGGCCTTTACCGCCAATGCTTGCCATTTCCAGTCCAATTTCCCAGCCCATTTCAAGCCTTTATAATCAAATGGCAAATAACCGACTTGCGAACCTATGGAATCAATGAAATTGCCGCACAGGCGATAATTCAGGTAACCGGACAAAATCAGGTATTTATCCGTCTTGTCCCAGATGTCTGGTTGATGCGCCTTGATCCAGTTGGCTTCGGCCTCACCGCGAAAGAAATTAATAGTGCTGGCAACGCCCGCCAGCTTGAAGGCCGTCATCCACAAGGGGTTAACCGGCGGGACTATGTCGGTACGCCTTTGATCCAACCAGGTAATCGCGGGTCGCAAAGGCTGGCCTTGCTTGTCCAGGTTGATCATGGTGCCGCGCTGGGTGGTCACGGCAACACCTTGTACCGTCGATGGAGAAATGCCATGTTCATTCCACAGACGCTGGCAGGCTGTACATACTGCCTGCCAGTAATCTTCAGGATGATGTTCTGCCCAGCCAGGTTGATCTGAAAAATAAGCTTCGAGATGCACTTGGGATTTGGCGACAATATTGCCCCGCAAATCAAACAGGATTGCCCTGACGCTTTGGGTGCCGTTGTCTATGGAAAGAATATATTGCTTGGACATGATTTTTTATTTTATATAGACTGCCGCAGATTTCGCCATTCAGGGATACTACTCTTGTCTGGCAAAGCATAATACTTGCTCCACAGTTGCAGATAGTCAGACTGTTCATTTTCCCATCGCTCGTCATTCCACTTTAGTTCAGGCTGACAAATTGCCCTGATGCGCGGCAACAATGCCAGGCCACCCTGGCGTACCAATAAACCCAGCCTAGTTCTGCGCAACATCAGGTCTTGCAAGTGCTCTACCGCTTCATGCCGCGCTGCCCAGCGCAATTCCACCCACATGGTCAGTGTCCCTGGTATGAAATCCAGTTCACCATCTTGAGCAATTTGTACAATCTCAGCAGCGGATTCACCATAATGGCCTTGCAACCGTGATTTTTGTGTATGGTTTAATTGTTTTTCATTAGCTAAATCTGATGGGCGGGCAAATAAATTGCTCACCTTTTGATCAGACTGATGACTAGGAAATAAATGAGCAATGTGCTTTAGCGCATCTTGCGCAATCAGCCTGAAAGTCGTCAACTTGCCGCCTGTGACTGTCAATAAGCCTTTTTCCAGCCAGATGGCATGATCACGCCCTTCCTTCGATGGGTCGGCCTTGCCGGTATCAATCACAGGTCGTATACCTGCATAGCTGGCGATAATGTCATCGAGCTTGAGTTGCAATTGCGGGAACTGGAAGTCCATCGCTTCCATCAAATAAGCGACTTCATGTGCGGTGATGGCAGTTTCTTGCTGCATATCATCGCTGTGATCGACATCTGTCGTCCCGACGAGGCTAACACCTTCCCAGGGATAAACAAATATTGGGCGGCCATCACGCGGGTGCATCAGACTTACTGCCTGCGCCACCGGCAAGCGCCAGGCAGGTATTAGCAAATGGCTGCCGCGCAGAGGGCGCAATCTTGCACTTGCCCCTTGCTGCTGACGCAGGTCGTCAGCCCAGGCTCCGGTTGCATTGATGATGACTTTTGCCTTGATCTGGTACTCCTGCATGTTCAATACATCTAGCAGGATAATTCCAGTGGCCTGCTCGTTTTCATACGTGACACTTTTTACTGCAAGATAGTTCAAGGCGATAGCTCCGGCAGCACGCGCCTCCTGCAAGACCCTGAGCACCAGACGGGCATCATCAGTCTTGGCATCCAGATAGCAGGAGCCGCCTTTCAAATCAGCCGTCGGTATATGCGGTGCCAGCATCTGGAAGTCCTGCGCCGAAAAATAATGCTTGCCACGCAAACCAGCCAGAAAGTCATAGATGACCAAACCGATCGCAAACATCCATCGCCCGGGCTTGCGTCCCTGATAGTCGGCAAAGGCAAAACTCTGCGGTTCGACAAGGCCCGCTGCGGCTTGCATCAATTGCTGCCTTTCGCGCACTGAATCCCGTGTCAGGAGAAATTTACCTTCTTTAATGTAGCGCAAGCCGCCGTGCACGAGTTTGGATGAACGGCTTGATGTACCCCAGGCGAAATCTTTTTGCTCGACCAGCAAAACCTTTAAGCCGCGTCGGGCAGCTTCCAGCAATATACCTGCACCAGTAATCCCGCCACCAATGACGATGATGTCCCAGTCTTGCTCTTGGTTGGCAATCGTCTTGAGCAAATCGGCACGTGATGTGGTTGTTTTCATTGCTTTACGTCTTCTGCAGGCAATAACTTGCCAGGATTCATGATGCCCTGCGGGTCGAAGTGTTTGAATAGATGACGCAGCCCAGATATTCCCAGACTGCCTTTTTCAGCTTCCAGATAAGGAGCATGGTCACTGCCCACGCCATGCTGGTGGCTTATGGTGCCGCCATTGTCAACGATAGCGGCAGAGACTACAGATTTGAGCCTGCGCCAGCGTGCAAGGTCTTGCTCATAATCGCCAGTCAGGCGATAAACAAAAGTCGAGTACACGCTGGCACCCTGAGCATATAAATGGGACAAATGCGTATAGGTGTGTACTTGTTCATTTTCTGTAGTCATGGCATCCCGGCCAGCCTGCTCCATGCTCAACATCATGGTCTTTACTTTGGGCCAGTCGCAAGCTGTCTCTACGGTATCTATCGCATAACCCTGCTGCCAGGCGCTATTACGCAGATACACATTCCTGAAACGCCCCTGCTTCCATTTTTCGCCCATGGTTTTACCTACATGTATGCCTTTATATTGGCCTGTCATCTTCAATGCAGATTTGATGGCATGGCGCACTTGAGTTTTTTCCCCGCTAGCACCGATGAGCAAAACGCATTTACCCTCATCACAGCCACGCAGGCGCAAATAAGATTCAAGCAAGCCTATCAACGTCTTGTGGCCTGCCAGTGTCAGGCTGGTCAGGGTTTCAGTTGCATTTGACAGTCGCAACATTGATAAACCAAGCTTGCCCTGGGCGATAGACCTCACAGCAGTTTGCGCTGCATCCCAGTCAGGAAAGAAGACAGCGTGAAATTCTTCACATGCAGGTAAAGGCGTGATGCGTACGGTCACTTCAGTCACTATGCCCACACGCCCTTCTGATCCCAGCAGCATCTCCCGCAAGTCCAGCCCGGCAGCGGATGCCGGAAAGGTCTGGATATCCAGCCTCCCCGCAGGGGTCTCTACCCTGGCACCAGCCAGTAATTGTTCTATACGTCCATAGCGTAATGACTGCTGACCAGATGAACGGGTAACCACCCAGCCACCCAGCGTAGAGTATTCAAAAGATTGCGGGAAATGCCCCAGCGTATAGCCATGGGCGCGCAATTGCGCTTCCAGGTCCGGGCCAAAGACACCTGCACCAAAAGTCGCCAGTTGCGCTGCCTTGTCCAGATTCAGCAATTGCGACATGCGTAACATATCCACCGACAAAACAGGCTGTACACTCTCAGTAACGGCCAGATGCCCAACCACACTGGTACCACCGCCATAAGGTATCAGGGCGATGCCATGCAAGCTGGCGTAATCCAGCAAACTGCGCACATCTCCGGCACTTTCTGGGTAAGCCACACCATCAGGGAAATGGCTGATCTTGCCAAAGCGCATTTTGAGCCAGTCTGGCAGGCTTTGCCCCAGGCTATGCCTGACACGGCCCAGCGCATCTGTATCTACCAGAGGATGAGCCGGCAAACGGCTCTCTGGCACTTGCTGGCATACCTGATCCAGTTCTGCATCTGTCTGCGGCAAGCCCTGGCCTATGCGTGCCTGCAAAAAATTCAGGGCATCTGCATTGATCGCATAATGAATACTGTCATCACCCCAACCATTCCAACGTCGCATTTTTTCTATCCCTGAATTAAGCCCTAGCTTGGTATACTCAATAATTAACTTGTAGCTTAATCAAGTGTCACCTTCAGGTATTGCGCTTTCATGACAAGGTTCTTGTTTTAATATGCCAAATTCACTTACAGGATCTGTCGCAGGCAAGCGCAGCACTGGACGGGTGGCTGCCGCCTACCTGCAACCATTACTTGAACTGGCGAATGAACGTTGTTTGAATTTGCGCACACTGGCGACCATGGCTGGCATGGCTGAAGATGCCCTGAGCAGATTGCAGGAAAGCATAGCTGCTGCAGACTATATACGCCTGCTTGATGCTGGCGCAGAACTAAGCAAAGACCCGCACTTTGGCTTGCATGTAGGTGAGAGGGTCAAGCTTGGCACCTACAATGTGTATGGCATGATACTGATGAGCTGCAAGGACTTTGAACAAGCCTTCCAGCAAACCATGCGCTATGAAGGTCTGGCGCATGACCTCGGGCGCTCAGCCCTGGTCATTGATAATGCGATGACTGAATATCAGTGGCACAGCCATTTCCCACAAGCCAGCAGGCATGTGGCTGAAAGCGTATTCGCAGGCATACGCGTGTTTGGCAACTGGTTTGCTGGCACTACACTGCCAGATGCTCCGGTTTATTTCAGGCATGCGGCTCCAGATGATTTGAGCGAACATCATCGCCTGTTTGGCATGGGAGTACATTTCGATGCGACCGTCAATTGCGCGCGCTTCCCCACAGCATTGCTGAGTTGGCCAGTACCCAATGCCGATGTCAGCATGTACCCGGTATTACAACATCATGCCGAACAATTACTCAAACAAAAACAACAGGCCCAGCAAGATGGTGGCATCGTCGCCCAAGTCAGAGCAGCTATCAGCAATACATTGGCGCAAGACCAGGCCAGATTGCCTTTGATCGCACAAGAGCTACTACTAAGCCAGCGCACGCTGCAGCGCAAATTAAGTGAAGCAGGCATCAGCTTCCAGCAAATCCTGGATCAAACCCGGAAAGACATGGCCATCGATTATTTGCAGCAAACAGGTTTCAGCCTGGCTGATATCGCCTTCCTGCTAGGCTATCAGGAGCAAAGCGCCTTCAACCATGCCTTCAAGGAGTGGACAGGCGTGAGCCCGGGTGCCTACAGAGAAAAACAGCAGCGCCGGAAATAAGCTGAAAATAAGTTGAAAATAAAAAAACGGCAGTCGCTTATACGACTGCCGTTTTTTTCTGAATTCTGGACGGTGGCTTGTCTGCTTGAACGCAAACCAAGCGCACCTCACTACCGTCATACATATCGGTTGTATGTACAGCAGCTAGACATACTATAGCGCAAAATTATGACGGCTGCATGAAACACTTTTTGTGCTGCATCAAACTCCTGCAATTTTATTCTCCAGCACTGTCACCCGCGTCGTTATCCTGCGCAAGCGCATCAGCAGAGGCTTCAGTGACGGCGAGTTTTTCGAAACGGAACAAGTCTTGTACCGAGCAATTAAAAAGCTCAGCAAAAGCTTCAATAAACTCTACCTTCCAGTGTTCTGCCTTGTTATCGACAATACGCAATAATTGGGAGTGCGAGACGGTCACCCGTCTTGCAATCAGCAGGCGGTGCAAGGCAGAAACCGAACGAATCTTGTGCTCAACCATCAACTCACGGATTCTGAGCTCGGCTTTTATTTTGTGTCCGGACATGGGGAAATGTATTGTTACTGGGTTTGTCATAAGCGTGATTGAACCTCAATCAACGGCTGCGATGATACAGGATATAAGCAATTTTTGCGGTCACCGCATAAAAACAACATGACACATTCAATTTTCTCCACGCCATGCTGGATTTTTTCCCAAAGCTGTGGCAAGATCAATTCATCGAATTTGGCAAGACTTTTTAAACATTTTTTCTTTAGGAACGATACGTGAAATCTACCTGGCTCCCACAACTGCAACAAGACATGTGCTTAACCGCACAAGGCTTGCTGTCAGCATTGTCGGCCAAGGTAGTGGCAGGACTGAATTATCGTGATGCACTTACAACTCTGGCGGCGTCTGGCACAACGTCCAAACGCGATGATAGCAACAGCATTATTCGCACAGTCGCCAAGCATGTGAGTACCCGTAGCGAGCAGTCCAAGACAGTTAATTTTACGTTTAACCCCAACCAGTATCACCGCATCCGAAGGCCAGCCCTTCAGGTAGCAGGAGCAGATTAAAACCCGCTCCTCCTTACTTAAAGCTGAAAAGCCCGGATGCCCTGAAAAGCTCCGGGCTTTTTGTTTAATCATCTGCTGTTTTTATCAAAAAAAGCACAGACCCAGCAGTAAAACCCGCGCAAGCGGTCGTGGCCAGTAGCTAGCAGTCAGGCCACGGAAACACCGGTACTGATAACAGTTCCGCAAGTAACAATATTCATTTAATCAAGCTTCTCCTTGCTTACTTAATCGCAAGGACAAGCCCGGGCTTAAAGGGGAAACCCGCCAGCTTGACGTTATTTTTATTTCTAAGGAAGGGAGGTAAACATGTTTGCTGTATTCTGGATAGAAATCCACAAGCAAATTAAGATGTCTCACTGCAGGGAATTTGATACCGGCGACATGATTGCCGCCCTCAAATTTGCTGACAATCTGAGACAAAGACAGGCCGCAGGAGAATATATACGCCACATCAGCATGTCGTCAGAAAATACCAATTCTGTCGGTGTGCCAAGTGCGGCAATAGATTATCACTGGGCCGACCACAAGATCGCGGCATGATACAAAAACATATCAACGCCACTATCAATATGACACCAGCAAATGCAAAGACCTGAGCTAGCTCAGGTCTTTTTTATTGGCAAGGCGAATTACTTAATGCAATTGATCCAGGACGCCAGCGGATGCGAAGAATTTGGCTCTTGCACTGAATAGCGTGGTACCTGCACTACCTCTTTTTGGTCCTGCATCGTTTTTGATGCCAGCACATCGTTGATATTCTGCGACAGGTTTTCGCGGTGATTTTCTCTCAGCCATGTCACCAGCTTGGTGCTGGAATCAGTATCCGTGGTCATCAACACTCTTGCCGCTTCAAAAAGAGAATTCTGTATCGGCACCTCGTCGCAACGCCCGGGCCCATTCAAGGCAAGCTTGTAATTTGTTTGTATGGAATTGACAAAGCGGTCTAGTCTGATGAGCTGGTTATCCCGATAGGAATCATCTCTGTATTCATCAGCCGCAGCCTGCTGGAAAAATGCATTGCGCTTGCGCGGATTGCCCTTTTTGGTCAACTCCAGCAAACGATCCAGACCTATATGCCAGACCGCACAATTTGCATTATTGATAGAGCGGCCTGCGGATTCATTCAATGCCAAATGACGCCCACGCTCAACAGCATTCCCTTTTCCAGAAAATGCATAATTCTTTAACGGGATATTGACGTTAGGATTGAACCTGAATGACTGATCAGACGCCAATGGCACACCCAGCATCTCCAGTTGCCATTCCCTGCGTTGCTCGAGCAATGAATCGAAAGCGCGATAGATAGACGGGCTGATGACATAATCTATCATGCTGCTCCTGGTATCTGCCAATGAACCGCTCAAGTCTCCTCTGTCATTGACGTGCGCATCTACCAGTATCAGCAGGCAAGACAAATCCTGAGTGCCCACCAAAATCTCTGAATAAGCACGGACCAGAGCGTCAACACCCAGGTTATCAGACGAACCGGCATCATATAAATGCAAGAACTTGGGACTGGCCTGATGATAAATATCACTGTCGGCATTAAAGTTTTTTAATGCCAGAGGCACGAACAAACCTGGATAGGCAGCAGATGCGGCAACTGCATCTGCCAAACGCAACTGATTTAAATCTGAACCAATTTCCTTGAATGCCGCATCAGTGAAAGTGAAGCCCTGCAGGCTCGCTTCTGAAGAATTAAGCCCCCGGGTCGTCAAGCTGTCTGCACCGACAAAACGGTGTGCATGCGAGCTGTTGATATACAGTGACGGCTTGCCCGGCTTGCGTTCACCCAAATCGCCATAGACCGCACCTTTGTATATCCCCGTGTCAAACACATCTGCCAGGATGCGGGTGGCATTTTTACCGGATGTCAGGGTGGGTACAAAATTGATAGGATTGGCCGAACGGTATACCCATGATGACAAATAGTCCCGGCGCAATTGGGACGCCATCACATCAAAATCTGAGTCACTGGTCAATGGCTTCAGGCTGACAGCAGCTGCCGCAAGTGAGCCACCAGAGACTGATGACACTGCTGTGACTTCATCAAACAAACCAAAATGACGCAACTGCGACATTACCCCCAGGCCAAAATTTGCCGCCCGCAATCCACCACCAGAAATCGCTACTCCCACAAACATGGGATGAGGGCAAGGATCGCTCTCAGCCGCAGTATTTGTTGCACATCCCAGCCTCGACGCGTAATGCGCCCGTGGAACGCTGGTGTCACCACCAGCAGCCTTGACATTTATATGAGGATTTCTTTCATCGAGGTGCAAAGAAGCACAGCCTGACAAAAGCATCGTCGCCCAGATCGAAGAGCCGATAATGGCATTTTTTATCGGGCAAATATTCAACAATTCAAACTCCATGATTCCCTTGAAACTTTGAATTCCCTGGTCAACATAAAAAAGATTGATCACAAAAACTCAAATGCAAACTTGATAGACTATTAATTATTGCACAGGTTCCAGAATATCTCACAGAGTCGCTGCAATCCCCCCTGCCTTCCCTCGCAAGATAAAGCAAATCACTAAAGCTGCACTGCACATATGACACGAGATCTATAAAATGAACTTGTCTTTTTAACCATCATAAACTACATTGTCAAATCGGAATTTAAAACTGATTTGCCCGATGCGCATATTGACCCGGCCTGGACAAATCTGCCCCCCCCTTGCATACCAACCCACATCTACGAGGAAAACAGTATGAGCACATTGATAGGCAATACATCCGACCCCAATCCAGGATTAGCGATGACGCTGGCGGCAGTAGCATATTGCGCTGATCCAGCCTCAACATTAAACAGCATGGACAATGGCTGGAGCGCAGTCTGGGTAGCGCAAACTGACATCAACGGCAATATCGCGTTCGTTGCCTATAATGGCAGCTCACAATATGTAGTGGGGATACGCGGTTCACTGCTCAACTTTAGCTGGCAGGCTTTTGACAACTGGTTTGATCAGGATTTTAATGTGTTTGAACAAACTGCCTGGACATATCCAGGCAGCGACGCCAACCCTATGATCTCACAGGGCTCGTCAGATGGCCTCAATGACCTGACTCAGCTGGTCGATGTGACTGGTCAAACGATATACCAGTACCTTACTGCAAATGCCATCGGCAGTGACATTTCCATCGGCGTGGTTGGACATAGCCTGGGCGGCAATCTGACGACAGTCTTTGCGCCCTGGCTGTTGTATCAACTCCAGCAAAACAATATAACCCCGCCCAAGCTTTTCCCCGTGTTCACCTTTGCCGCACCCACCGCTGGCAACCAGGCATTTGCAGATGCCTACGACAAAAGCTTCTCCAATTCATGGCGCTACTATAACGAGATAGACCTCGTCCCCATGGCATCGGACAATTTACGTTCTGCCTGCTTACTTTATTCACCAGCACCAGAGGCCAGCGGTATAGAAACCACCTACCACAACATCACCGTCACGCTCAAAGAAGGCATAGGCCTCATCGCCGATGCGATAGACGCTTCCGAACTTGGTTATGTCTCGTATTACACCCAAACCAATCAGGCCAGCGGCAGTGTCGTGCTGAACACCTCAAAATCACTGCACTCTGTCGATACCAGCAAAGCTCTGATAGATCAATGGTTTGACCAGGTGGCCGCACAGCATGAGCAAGCCAATTATTTATCTTTCTTTGGATTACCGCCGGTCAGTTGCACAACTTCGTAAATGCACGATACCTGCCAGAGCAGCAAGAACAAACAAGCCCTTGATCAACAAGGGCTTGTTTTATGATGAAAAGTCTTCAGAGGTGCTGTGGGCTCTAGCGCGAATTCCGCTGCATAAAAAGGCTGGCTACGCTCAGTATCGCCAGTGCGCCAACGATCAAACTGCCCAGCGCCTGAAAGTCAAAACCACTATTGTAGGGTGTATCAACATTTAAATATGAGGGCATCAGGCAACCTATGATCAGGCCACCCGCAATACCAACGAGCACATTCAGATAAATATTCTGGTGATCCCCCGTCGAAGTCGTCAAAATAATCCAGCCGACGATACCACCGACAAAAATCCAAAAAATCAATTCCATATGCCCTCCGAGTTGGTTAGTTATCCTGCCCTGCTATCTGGTAAATCGTCATTGTTAAAAATCAATGACCAAATAATTTTTGCCTTTGTTCATGGCGTTGCTGCGCTTCCAGCGACAGCGTTGCCGTAGGGCGAGCCAGCAAACGCTCCACACCAATAGGCTCGCCAGAATCTTCACACCAGCCATAATCCCCCTCATCTATGCGCGCTATGGCAACCCTGACCTTCTTGAGCAACTTGCTCTCACGGTCACGCGCACGCAATTCCAGCGCATGTTCTTCTTCTATCGTGGCACGGTCAAAAGGATCTGCAATGATGTCGTTTTCCTGCAGATGCATAGTAGTCTCGTTGGCATTCTGAACCAGCGTCAATTCGATTTCCTCCAGGCGAGATTTAAAAAACGCCAGTTGCGCATCATTCATGTACTCCATCTCCCCCATGCGCAGAATTTTTTCCTCTGTCAGCTTGGGCCTGGAAGCGAGTGCACTGGATTTGATTGCCGCTTTTTTAGATGCTGTATTGGTTTGCATGGTAGTCATCGTGATACTCCTGAATCAAGTAGTGAGTCGATTGTCCAATTAAATATTTCTCAAAAGAACTTTAGAAGAAACCAGCAGATCCACTGCATAGGTACTTACTTCGCTGTTGCAGAAATATTTAAAACGTAAGGCAAGATACCAATCAATTCCCGCCACATCTACAAGACCAAGGCCACAAAACTTGTCAGTCAGTTCCTACGCTGACTCAAAAATCAAATAGCATATCCATTCTGCCAATCATGAAGACGAGCTTGCTGTGCTGCAAGCGCAGGTGCTTAGCATGCAGATCACACCAGACCATGCTGACAATCGCGTCATCGCTCACAAACCTGAAAATGCCTGAATGTTGGCCTGACCACGCACCCTACTCATCACGCTGCCCCGCGCTGACTCTCGCTACTACATAGTATGCCCCTCTAAAGACACACGTTTTGCCAGCCAGGCAAAGTCAAAAAACCATACGTTATAAGCCTTGTAAGTATGGATGCCCCACAGCACTGCGCGTTGTCTGACAAAACGCCTATATCTCCACTGACTGAAAGCAATAAAACATCTATTTAAGATGGCGCTACTGGTTATTTCAAACCACCGCGTCAAACCACCATGACAAATTTGGCGACCTTGGGTCGAATCTATTGAGGAGAAAGTAATGTCATCAAATTCCATCAGCAACAACCAAGTCTCTTCCAAACGCTTTGCGTCCATCATGAATACAACCATCAACGCTGTCATTCAAGATGCTGCCAAGCAAAGGGCACAGTCATCGTTCAATGACGACATCCAAAGAAACGGCATATTTGCTGATGAAGAACATGATTTTCTTGAGAGCTCCACAAAACTGACAGCCAGTCTCACTCGCAATGCTGCAAACAAAGAAGTGAAAAAACCAAGAGAAGAATTTGATGACGACGACCTGTATGTATTTATGGACGAAGACTACCAGGACGACCTGCGTTTATCCGATGCCATGATTTTTGATGATATGGCCAGATCATCCATGTCGGATTTCTAAAGCGTAGCTTTGGAAATAAAAGCGCGGCAATAAGTAGAGGAAAGTGGAGGAAGCGCAGGAAATTCCCCCTTCACATATCCTTCACCCTGCCGTCAATATCTCAATCTGAATTTTAAGAAAATCAAAAAAATGACTACGTCCAGGAATATTTTCACCAATAAAGAAAGCAGCTTCCCTACCGCAGCAGGCATCTTCTTTGGTTTAGGCCTTGGCGGCCTGGTGGACACAGTCATACTCCCACGCATCTTCAACTGGCACAATACCCCAAGCAATGTGCACCCTATCACCGCCATTAAAAACTTCCCCGTCAACAACTTCACAGGCAGCATGACAGCTAGCCTTGTATACACCCTCACCTACGTCTTCTTCATCACTGCATTCATCCTGTTTTGGCAGGCCAGCAGAACATACAGCTTGCAAACGTCATCACCATTATTGAAAGGAAGCCTGCTCACTGGCTGGGGCATTTTTAACATGATAGAAGGCATCATCGGCCACTATCTCCTGAGCACTCACCATGCCGAAGGGTCAGCAGCTATTGCACATTCAATATATTGGGACATCTGCTTTCTGGTAACTGGTGTGATCATGTTCATCGCAGGGATAAGACTAATCCAGCAAAAAGACATGAAGCAAATCACCTATCTGTTTGGCGTGAATACAGCGCGAAAAAATCAGATTGCTTGAAATAGTTGAACGGCTTATTTAAATGACTTAACACCCAAGCTCGACCAAAGCCTTCGGGGCAAAGTCATAGATCACAAAGACCAGACCAATGAGTCAGACATCAATTTTTAAAATCGGCCGGGCAAACACTTTGATGCTGTAGCCGCAGTCAAAAAGACACCCTGCTCTTCTTGCCCGTCGTTGAGGGCAGCAACAGCAAAAGCGAAAGCCTACCCGCCATCATCCTAGAGCACCGCGACGGCGACAAACACCGCTACCACACCGCCAGCCGCGACACCTACACTGGCGCGTGCGCCCAATGATTAGCGGCGCGTAATCGCCCGTCTGGTTAGAAATGTAGCATGCCAGACCTGCCCCCTTGCCCCTTGATGGGCGTGCGCATCCCCAGCTTAAAACACCTATCAGGGACACGGACTGAATCATTGCTAAAACCACGCACAGCGTCACAGCGCAGGGGTTTACTACGCAACTGGAGATCGAGACTAAGAAGGGGCAAGAGGAAAAGGACGCAAGGCCAGTAGTAGAGCTAGAGCAATAATGATAAGCTAACTAAATTACAAGGCTAGGAAATGTATGAATATCAGTCGCGACCCCGCGCTGCAAGAAAACTAGGACTTAATCTGATTTTCCTTAATTATTAAAATGCGATTAAATAAACTTTACGTATTGTTCTGTCTTACCTTAATTTCTCTTTTTAGCGGATGTGCCAATGGAGGACTGAACAGAGCTCAAATGTATCCTGGAGATATGATTTCCGATGCAAAATCTGTGTCAATTATGAACGGAGTAAGCTCCTATCACGGAGAAGAAATAGTTGGCATGCTAGTCGGAGTTGATGGAAAACTCTGTCCAGGCCCTACCACTAATAGCCCTGGCCTTCCAAGCAATGTCTGCGGAAATAATACGCTTGTTCTTCCGGGAATTCATACTTTCAAAGCAGTAATTCAAGCAACGAATAAAATTACATTTTCTGGCGGATCAATTAATAACTCATGGAAGAGATCTGAACCCTTCTCTATCGAATCTCCTGCACTCGAAGCAGGGACGATATACAAAGCCATTCCTATTATTTCTGAACGCGGCCTATCGATACGTTTCGAGAAACAATGTGTATCTACAGACCATGATAAAAACTGGCCTAGAATCATAGCCAAACAACCGTGCATCTAAATACCTTGGGTTAGCAGCGGGTAGAGGTGATTAGCGGCATGCAATCGCCCGCTGGGTTTAAAATGTATGAATGTCAGACCTGACCCTGCACCTTGCACCTTGTGACCCCGCACCTTGTGACTACAACCGAATGTTGGAGACCCTAGATGTCATACTACGATAAAGACCTTCAAGACATAATAACAAGGATGGTGTACGTCATCCGTCCGAAAAAAGAATTAATCTCTGTACTTGAAAAAATCTTTGACTCAGAAGATTTGGAGAGATTGGCGCGGCCCTTCGTCGTCATGACTAAAGAGCATCCGTACGAGCGTTTTTTCGAATCGTGGCATAGACTTATTGCTAAAGCCTGTAAAAAAGAATTTCTAAATTATGAGTCTGAAGATGGCACGCTCAGTGATTCCGCAATAAGAGTCGAACTTGGTATCGATTTAGAAAAAGATGATATGCAAAGTAACTTTGATCGATGGTGGCACATCGATGAGGCAACCGAATGTATTGAAATAGAACCGACTTGGTTAAATTCGAATTGAGCACGTAGGGACGATTAGCGGCGCGTAATCGCCCACCTGGTTGAAAATGTAGGAAAGTTAGACCTGACCCCGCTCTCCTCGTTCGGAAATTAGATAGATATACACTAAACTATTAAGCTAAAAAATGTGGCAAATGGTTCCTCAACCGAGCCTGTAAATAAAAGTGTGTAAGTAATTCTGGCAGATGAAGCTCCTATAATGAGGAATTGCCAAAATGACGACAAACGCAATGGAAAGAAGCAAACTGCAGGCGCTGGCCAAAGAGCTGGCGAA
>NZ_JBMPPJ010000045.1:0-10029 GCF_049339865.1 Undibacterium sp. TC9W
AGAAATGGACCATGCCTATACAACACTGGCGACAGGCATTGAATCGCTTTGATATAGAATTTGGGGAGCGCATCAACGCTCACCAATAGTTCCGGGAGAACTTACACAGAT
This sequence comes from Undibacterium sp. TC9W, assembly GCF_049339865.1. Taxonomy (NCBI): domain Bacteria; kingdom Pseudomonadati; phylum Pseudomonadota; class Betaproteobacteria; order Burkholderiales; family Oxalobacteraceae; genus Undibacterium; species Undibacterium sp. TC9W. Next base: position 112 of record NZ_JBMPPJ010000045.1, read on the forward strand.
TTTTTTACAGGCTCATTTTTTATCATAACGGGTATCTGTTAGAATACTGCGTTTGCAAAGTGTAAGACCCCGAACTGCTTGGTTTGCGCCGCTGGCATAAGGCCGCGATTGGCCGCAGATGTTGTCAATGGCAAACCAGGTTTGTTGTCTTTTATGTAGCAACGACCTATTTTATTTCCTGTATGTCTGATTCCAAACCTGCTGACGGTGCCAAGCCGATGTTTTATGACCCTACCGAGCGCCGCATTCGTAGCTTTGTCACCCGTGCCGGACGCTTGTCTGATGCCCAGGCTAGGGCGATAGAAAGCCTGAGCCCACTCTTTTGCATCCCTTACCAAAAAGCGCCGCTGGATGTGGATGCGGTATTTGGCCGCAATGCGCCGACCGTGTTTGAGATTGGATTTGGCATGGGTGAGACCAGTGCCAAGATTTCTGCTGGCATGCCAGAGAAAAATTTCATCGGCGTTGAAGTACATACGCCGGGTGTGGGCAGTCTGCTCAAGCTGACGGACGAAATGGGTTTGCAAAATCAGCGTATCATTCAGCATGACGCCTTTGAAGTGCTGACGCATATGATAGCGCCAGCATCATTGCATGGTATACACGTATTTTTCCCTGATCCATGGCACAAGGCCCGCCATAACAAACGTCGTTTGATACAGGGCCCACTGGTGGCCCTGCTTGCATCTCGTCTGGCACCTGGCGGCTATCTGCACTGTGCTACTGACTGGGAAGACTATGCCGTGCAGATGCTGGAAGTATTGAGGGCTGAGCCGGCACTGGAAAATACTGCCGATGGCTTTGCGCCGCGGCCTGATTACCGTCCTGTGACAAAATTCGAAAACCGTGGCTTGCGCCTTGGCCATGGCGTATGGGATCTGGTGTTCCGCAAGAGGTAAGTGCGGTCAGTATCAACTCTGCATTTTTATCTGCGTGCTACCGGGTTATTGCAAGATTTGCAGAGCGGGTCTCGTACGCAAGTCACGCCAGCGCGCTTCTGATTTCCAGCGTACCGACCATTCTACGAACTGGTCTGCAGGCATGGGGCGGGCAATGCCATAGCCCTGTGCGAGTCGGCATCCCAGTTCCAGTAGTTTGGCCCCATGCGCCATTGTCTCTACCCCCTCAGCAATGACCTGTCGGTCAAAGGCGCCCGCCAGGCGTATCACGCCTTCGACGATGTCCATATCCTCTACATCGGTCAGCATATCACGCACAAAACTCTGGTCTATTTTGAGTGTATCTACCGGCAGCTTACGCAGGTAGGTCAGTGACGAATAACCGGTACCAAAATCATCAAGCGAAAAGTGGACTCCTAATTGTCGGCAGCGGTTCAGAATCGCAACGGCTTGTTCCATATCAGCGATGGCGGCAGTTTCCAATACTTCCAGTTCAAAATTACTGGCCTGGAAGTAGGGATGGATGCGTAAGGCTGTTTGCAGGTAATCGCAAAACTCTGGTGCCAGCAAATGATGGGCACTGATATTGGCGCTGACGCGTATCGCTATGCCCCGCAATTGCCAGTGATAGGCTTGCTGTATCGCAGCCTTGATCACCCATTCACCCAAAGGTTTTTCAAGCTTGCTGCCATAAATGTGTGGCAAAAATTCGCCAGGGGCGAGTATGCCGCGGTTAGGATGCTGCCAGCGTATCAATGCTTCTGCACCGACGATTTCGCCACTGATCAAATCGACCTTGGGCTGGTAATACAAAACAAATTCGTCCTGATCAAGTGCAATTTCCAGTCTCTCCAGTATCTGTCTGCGCTGCTGTGCTTTGCGGTCACTTTCTGGATCAAAAAGATGGTAACGGTTTTTGCCTGCTTCCTTTGCCAGGTACATGGCGTGGTCTGCGTGCCGTAACAGGGTGTCCGCATCGACGTTATCATCAGGATAAAGGCTGACGCCAATGCTGGCCGAGATGCTGATTGATTTCAAGTCGATTTGTATGGCTTTGCTGATACCCGCCAGGACACGATCCAGTATCATGGCGCTTTCTTCTGCAGATGAAATGTCAGACAGCAGCACAGCGAATTCGTCGCCGCCCAGACGCGCAAGCGTATCGTCGGCCCGCAGGACTTGCTTCAGATTTTCTGTGACGCCAATCAATAGACGGTCGCCGACGGTGTGCCCAAATTTATCGTTGATTTCCTTGAAACCGTCCAGGTCAATGAAGCACACTGCCAGTGATTTGCTGGTGCGGTTGGCACGGTTGACTGCCTGGCTCAGACGGTCTGCCAGTAAACGCCGGTTTGGTGCACCTGTCAGCGGGTCGTAGTGGGCCATGCGGTCTAGCTGTGCTTCATGGGTTTTGAGTTCGCTTATATCGGTAAAAATGCCAACATAATGCTGAATTTCTCCTCTTGCATCGCGTACCGCAGAAATCGACATCAATTCAGGAAAGATTTCACCATTCTTACGCTTGTTCCAGATTTCACCGCGCCAGAAATCATCCTCTGTCACGGCCTTCCACATTTCTGCATAAAAGCTGGCATTGTGGCGGCCAGATGCCAGTATCCTGGTCGAGTTGCCATAGACTTCTTTTTCGGTATAACCGGTAATACGCGTGAATGCGGGATTGATCTTGGTGATGCAGCCACGTGGATCAACCACCATGATGCCTTCAAAACTACTGGAGAATACTGTAGCAGCCTCACGCTGCGCAATTTCCAGGACTTTTTGTCCTGTAATGTCGGTATGCGTGCCCGACATGATGTGGGGTTGTTCATGCTCATTCCACGCCACGATCGCCCCTCTGGTCAACACCCAGCGCCATTCGCCTGATTTACTGCGCAAGCGTAATTCCATTTCGTGGTTGGCGGTTTGCCCCTTGATGTGTCTTTCAAGAGAGGTTTGTACCGCTTTCTGATCGTCTGGATGAATATGCTCTGTCCAATACTCCGGTCTGACGTCCATTTCACCCGGTTCGTAGCCCAGCATGGTCTCCCAGCGGGCGCTGACTTTGAAAGCGTTGGTAATTAAATCCCAATCCCAGTAACCCAGGTCAGAGCCTCGCATTACCCTCTCCAGCCTTTGTTCTCTTTCAAGAAGTTCGGCAGCGATGATTTTTTTGTCGTTGATATCGGCAAGAGTACCAACAACGCGCAGTGCATTTCCATACTCGTCGCGATTGACAACACTGCCGCGGGCATGGACCCACTTGATTTGTCCCTGCTTGGTCAGCAGACGATATTCAAAGTCCACATCGCCAGAGTCGCAGTTTTTGTAACTTCTGATGTGTTCCAAAACCATGTTTAAGTCTTCGGGGTAAATCTGGCGTATAAGAAAATCCAGATTTTGCGTGTCTTCACTTTCTGAAAAGCCAGTCATCTCATAGTATCGTTGCGAGCGATAGACTATTCCCGCAGGAACGTCCCAATCCCATAATGCCTCACTGGTCGCAGTAATTGCCATTTGCAGGCGTTCTTCGCTGGTTTGTAATTGCATCGCTGCGATTTTTCGATCAGTGATGTCTTGTACGCTGCCGTGCAACCTCAGTAGCTTGCCTTTAGCATCCAGCACTGCTTCGCCACGTGCAATAATCCAGCGGTGGCTGCCATCTGGTCTGATGACTTCAGCGTCGCAGGTGTAGGGCGCTGATGTCAGAATCGCCCTATCCACAGCACTTGCCAGATTTGCCCAACTATCAGGCGTGAAATATTGCTGCACTTCAGGATAGATGGCAGGCGGCAAGGACGGGTCGCGGCCATAGATCAGGTACACCTCTTCTGACCAACTGTGGACGCCAGTAGGAACGTCCCAGTCCCAGCTACCAACTGCAGCAAGTCGCTGTGCCACCTTCATTGCAGCTTCGCTTTCCTTGATTGCAGCCTCGGCAAGCTTTCGGTCAGTAATATCACGTGAGATACCAAACAAACCCTGGATGTTTCCATCTTTATCCAGCAGTGGCCCCTTGGTAACCATAAATACCAGGGATTTTCCATCAAAGGTGTTTAAATATTCGTCGCGTGTCTTTATTTCCCCACTTGTAATGATGTCATGATCAACTGCTGAGATTAATTCTGCAGATTGTCGCGGGAATAGGGAAAAATCATCGTGACCCAATATGTCCTGCACGGGTTTGTCAACGAATTTAGCTGCAGATTCATTGACCAGCGCATAGCGTCCCTTCAAATCCTTGACAAAAATGGCATCTGAGGTGCCTCTGATGATGGCATCAAGCAGGTTGCGATTACTCTGTACCTTGAGTAGTGATCGTCGCAATGCTTCGCTAAGCAGGCTGACAGCAATTCCGTTCACGACAAGAAAGCCAAGTTGCAAAAGGTCTTGATTTGTCTGGATGTTAAAGCTGTATAGGGGGGGGATCAGGAAGTAGGAAAGTCCGAGGCTGGCGATCAGTGTTGACAGCAGCCCAGGCCCGAGGCCTCCCAGCATTGCGCTCAGGATGATGGGCAACACAAACATGATCAGCATGGGCCGGTTGCCAAAGGTGGTTGCCATCGCCAAGCGCAATAAGAGCACTGAGAGAGGTAGTGCAATCGCCAACAAATAAATGAGCCATCGAGTTTTAAATTGGGGATTAAATGCTTCCAACAAGGAGGTGTCCGAAGTATTCTGCGCACTTGCAGATAATTGCGGTACCGCTTGCATAGCAAGGAAGAACAAGGCGGCCGTAATAATTACAAAGAACACGCCTTTTACTGTCGAAAACCAGGAGATGGTCTCAAGACTGTTGAAACTATGCAGCAAACTGTCGGAAAGAAATATCCACGCCAGCGCAAATAACAGATAAAGCACCGTGACGATGCTGATATAGCGATTGCGCGGGTTAGCCATCATAAAGATCCTGCCGTTTCTGCATTGATGAAGAAGGTCAAGCCTGGTGTTATTTATGTGCTTATTGACATCAACTCTGGATTACGGTAATCGCGAATCTGGATTTATCCTCGGGTTAAGAAATATTGCCGCATGGACTTATCTTGCAAGCCTAGCATGTCTGAATGTCACCTACTAACAAGATGTGCCATGTGTGTTTTTTTGTCAATGTACGAAATGATAATAATCATAAAATTAACATAAAATCGGTGTAAAAAGGTCACCTCGGTGAACATGCAGGATTTGTCAATCTATTCTGGCTTCAAAGCGCGTTGGCATTCAGCGGTGCCAGCAAGGCTTGCAGGTCTTCTGGACTGAACTTGCTGGCAAAGGCTGTGTCGCTTCCTAGAACGCCTTCTACCAACGCTGCCTTGCGCGCCTGCAGACCCAATATACGCTCTTCTATACTGCCTTCTACCAATAATTTATAGATGAAGACAGCTTGTTCTTGCCCTATGCGGTGGGCGCGGGCGTTGGCCTGTTCTTCCACCGCCGGGTTCCACCATGGGTCCACATGGATGATGGTGTCTGCCGTTGTCAGGTTCAGGCCCACACCTCCTGCTTTCAGGCTGATGAGCATGATGGGCGCTTCTTTGTTTTGAAATTGGGCAACTACTGCACCGCGGTTGGACGTTGCGGTTTTGCCGGTCAGCATCAGATAGCTCAGATCCATGTCCACCAGCGCTGCCGCAATCAATTCCAGCATCTCAGTAAATTGCGAAAACACCAGTATGCGGCGGCCTTCTGCCACCAGAGCGGGCAGCATGTCGCTCAGCATTTCCAGCTTGGCCCTTTCCATTTCTGGCGGCAAATTCTGGCTCTTCAGCAAAGCCGGGTCGCAACAGACCTGGCGCAGCTTCAATAGCGCATCCAGTATCGTGATCTGCGCCCCATCAAAGCCCTTGCGTTGCAAAATACGACGCACCTGTTCATCCGCCGCGACGCGCACGCTTTCATATAATTCGCGCTGTTTGCCTTGCAGACGCAAGCGCTTGATAACTTCGGTGCGCGGCGGTAACTCTGTCGCAACTTCATCCTTGCGTCGTCTCAAGATAAAGGGCCGCACCCGTTGCGCGAGCAATTGTGCGCGCAGGGTTTCGCCGTTGACCTCTATGGGTTTGCGCCACAGACGTGAGAAACTGCGCATGTCACCCAGGAAGCCTGGCATCAAAAAATCAAACTGTGCCCATAACTCACCCAGATTATTTTCCAGCGGCGTCCCGGTCATGCACAGTCTGTGCCGCGCATTGATCTGGCGTACTGCATCGGCACTGCGACTGGCGGCATTCTTGACTGTTTGCGCTTCATCAAGGATTAGTAAATGAAATTCCTGCGCCTTCAAGGCCTCAAGATCGCGCCATAGCAAGGGGTAGGTCGTCAGCACCACATCTGCCTGTTTGATATCGGCAAACAAATCAGCCCGTTCTGGTCCTTGCAGCGTCAATACGCGCAGGGCAGGAGCCATACGTCTGGCCTCGGCCTGCCAGTTGAAAATCAAGGAAGTCGGCAACACGATGAGAGCAGGAATATCCATGCGGCCCTGCTGTTTTTCTATCAGCAAGTGAGCGAGCACCTGCGCGGTTTTACCCAGACCCATATCATCTGCCAGTATGCCCGCCAGATGCTGCTCACGCAGATATTGCAACCACGCTACGCCATGCAATTGATAAGGACGCAAGGTCACGCCCATGCCATCTGGGGCAGAGACTGAACGCGGGCTGCCAACTTTTTTAAGGCGTTGCGCCAGGCTGCGCAAGCCCATATCGCCCTGCAATTGCCAGCCACCGTATTCTCCCGCGCGCGCAGGCTGGCTATCGAGCAGGCTGACGCGCAAGGTTTCCAGCCGGTAGCTGTCCCAGGCCGACAATGGCACTGGTCCTTCCACCTGCGGCCTGTCAGTCAGCAAATCCAGCATGTGGATGACGATGGCTTTCAGTGGTGCCGCCATGGCATCAATGCGCTTGCCACCGGGTGCGCGCAATTGTATGACGGCCATATCATCGATGAGGCGTATCTGCCTCGCATTCAGCCAGCGCGCATCGCGTTGTAGCAGATGGGCCAGCATGGGCACTAGGTCCAGCACTTCGCCTTCGATTTCTATCCCCAGGCTCAGCATCCATGAACCTTCACGCGCGGGCAGGCCCAACGGGGTGATGATTTCGTTTCGGCCACGCATGCGTGATGCCACCTGCTTGCCAGTGATAGCACCGGTGTCTTCATCGATAATGAGATGCCAGGCATCGACAGGTACGCTCTCATGCGCAAAGCCTGGACGTACCACGACTTGCCAGCCCATTGCCTGCATCTCTGGTAATTTCTCGGCCCAAAAGTCGGCGAAAAATCCTTCCTGCACCAGGCTCCAGAGTGGGCCAAAATTTTCTGCAATGCTGTCATTGCGCCATTGCAGGCTGGCAGCGGGCAGGGGTTGTAGCGCGATATCCCATACCTTGTCCAGTGCATCAGCTTCTGCACCCAGATCACGTAGCAGGCTAAGGGGTTTGCCATCTTCATCATGCAACAACTGGGTGGAGTGCGGCCTGCGGTTCAGCAAGGCAGTGGGTGCCGGGGTTTGCCAGCGCAGCCCAGTGTCGGTGTGATATAGCCAGTCGATTTCTACCACCGTGACACTGCCACCACGCGGCCCAAAGTCACCGCTGGGTTTCATGCCCAGCAAGCCATCGCCCCTGTGCAGGGTTTGCAGGGTGATGCGCGGACGGAAATGCCCCGTGAACTCAGGCAGGCCACGCGGTGCGGGTTTATTTTCTTTCAAACCGCACCTTTATATTGCCCAGGCTGGCAAACTGCACTTCCACTTCAGTGTGGACGGGCACTTGAGGGCTGCCTGCATATGATCCTGTAATGATTGCCTGACCAGCTTGCAAACCCAGCCCCTGGCTGCGCAAGAATTCTGCCAGCCAGTACAGTGGCAGGCGAGCTTGGCCTGCCGGGTGCTGTCCATCCAGGCTGAGCTCTGGCTGGCCTGCAACGCGCAATTTGATGTCCAGTTGCCTGCTCTGCTTTGCCGCTTCATCATCAACGATGGGGCCGAGTAGCAGACCCTGGTTAAACAGCCCATCAGCAAAGTGATCATGGAAATTCAATTGCTCAGGATGCGTGTAGCGGCTATCTATCAATTCCAGCGCCAGCCTGGTTTCTGCTATTGCTGCATCAATATCTGCTGGCGTATAACTTGCTGCTCTTGCAGGCAGGTCATGGGCGAGTATAAAAGCCAGTTCCGGCTCGATGTTGATTTGCCCTCGCCTGACACGGACCGGGCAGGTTTGCGTGTTCGCATCATGCACATCAATCGCATAGATAGGGGCCAGCACCCATTTGTCAGCAGCAGGCATACCGCATTTCCAGCCAGCGATGGGTTGATCAATGATGTGACTGAGCTCGCACTGTATCGCAAATGCTGTGGTCAGATTATCAGGCCGGAGCGAGGCGGGCAGGGCATCACCCTGTTCACCGCTGTGCCGCCTGTGCAGCAAAATCTGGGCCGCCTGATGGATACTGGCTGGTTTCATGAATATGTGTCTGATCAAAAGAATATGCGCACATTTTATAGTGCTACTGTTTTCAATGCTGACTGCAGGTAGTCAAACAGGCGATTGTCTATGCCCATGCGCAAGACTGGGTGTTCCGCAAAAGCTTGCTGGATTTTCTTTTGCAAGCTGGGACTGTTGCCTGCTTTCTTCAAGGACAATTCCAGCCATTTTTTTGTCAGTTCCTGCACTTTGGGATGGTTGACGCGAGTACCCACTTTGCATTCCAGGTGCAGGGCGGCGATCAGTGCAGGCCAGTGAGCGGCATCTGTCAGACTATGCTGGCGCAAGACTTCCATTTCATCCGGCAGGCAATATGCTGCATACAGGGGCAGTGTGGCGCAGGCGAGGGCACGTACCATGTAATCAAGCGTGGCTTGATCCAGTCCTGAGAATAATTGCAGCGCTTTTTCTTCACTTTGCATCTGGTAAAACTTGATCAGGATCGCGGCATCACCCCCACTTTCTTCCTGCATGCATTGCAGCCAGCGCTGGCTCAGGGATTGAGCCAGTTCATCCTGTGGTGATACCTGTTTTTCCATCAATTCACGCAAGGCTTTAATTAGTGCCGATTTGTCAATCGTATCCACTGCGCTGCGTCTTTGCCGCAATGCCGTGAGTTCTGCAGGAGTGAAATATTTTTCGCTGTGGACTGTCATTTCCAGCGCAGTCAGCCAGTCATCGACAACTGGTAATTGTTGACCGGCAAGATGTTCCGAGAGTGTGAGCAAGTGGTCGCGCAAGGCCAGGGCTTCACGCGCCTGTTTTTCCATCAGGCTGATTTGCTGACTGACAATATCGGCCATGCTGACATTGTTATCATCGAGTATCACCCCGATTTCATCCAGCGATAACTGCAGGCGGCGCAGTGCCTGTATGCGATATAGCCGCAAGACGTCGTCATCATCATACAGACGGTAAGTATTGTCAGCTCTTACCGAGGGGCGTAACAGGCCTATCTTGTCATAGTGATGCAAGGCGCGGACGGTCAGGCCGATGCGTTTTGCAAGCTCACCTACTTTTAATTTCATTTTTCGCCTGCTCATGTGCTTACTTATGTGCTTACTTATGTGCTTACTTGATCGTTGCCAGGATGATAAACCCTGACCCTGGGTCAGGTGCAAGAGACGAAAAATAGAATTGGGAGTTGTCAAATAACTACAAGTGGCATTAGCTTGTTCTGGATCAATGTAAAGAAAGATTTAAAAATTGTTATATTTATGTTGTTCAAGCTGAAATGAAAATTTTTATTTTCCAGCAATGTTACCATTGGTAACATTGGTACTTATTCTAATTGTAACGTTTCATACGTGAATTTTCTTTGGGGTTGTTAATGGCTAATACGTCTGCTGATATCCAAAAGCTTTACATCGCCTACTTCAACCGTCCTGCAGACCCAAATGGTCTGGCCTACTGGATGGCACAAGGCCTGACACTGAACCAAATCGCCGACAGCTTCTCCAAACAAGCAGAATACGCCACCGTATTCGCTGGTAAAACAACAGAAGACACCGTCAACACCATCTACAACAACCTGT
>NZ_JBMPPJ010000046.1:0-8556 GCF_049339865.1 Undibacterium sp. TC9W
AAGAAATGGACCATGCCTATACAACACTGGCGACAGGCATTGAATCGCTTTGATATAGAATTTGGGGAGCGCATCAACGCTCACCAATAGTTCCGGGAGAACTTACACAGATTTTTTTACAGGCTCGTCATTGCAGGCATCAAAGGTCTCTCAGGCAATGGCTTGAACAACTATCTTTCACTTAAAGCTGGCCTTATATCACCGCAGCCTGAGTGAAATTTTCTGGCAACTCACAATCCTATATATTCACTTCATGAAACGCTTAATTTTATCTGCCCTTCTGTTTACTTCTATTTGTCATGCACAAGTAAGTTCGCTACCTGTCAAACAGCCAACTACGATTGCAAGTGATCAGAATTACAGTCCAAAATTGGCTTATCAAATCTACTTTAATGACTATATAACACTAAGGAAAAATCGCCCGGCTGACCTGATTTTCATTGGTGACTCGATTACAGAACAATGGCGATGGGGAGCGGGTTCTACTGTTTGGAAAAAACATTTTGAAGAACGCGCGATCGATTTTGGGTTGGGGTCGGACAAAACCCAACATACTATCTGGCGCTTGGAAAATATCGACCTGTCAGCTTTTACACCCCAGGTCGCCATCATTCTGATTGGCACAAACAATGTACAAGATACGCCAGAAGAAATTGCCGACGGTGTGAAAGCCGTCATCGCCGCCACTCAAAAGAAATTCAATGGCATCAAGATTGTTTTGTTGAGTATTTTACCGAATGCACGTGCGACAGAAAAAATGTCTGCAACCAATATGTTGCTGGCGCCACTGGATGACCAAAGAAACATTTATTATCTCGATCTCGCGGCGCAACTCCCACCTGTCGGTGACAACTGGAAAGGCATGAGTAAAGACAAGTTGCACCTATCCGTTGAAGGATACGAAATTTGGGCAAGCGCCCTGGGGCCTTTGCTCTCGACAATAATGAATCAAAAATAAATTTGCCATTTTTTTGGCAAATTCAATTTTTTTGGGCACAGCGCTGGCAAACAAATACTCCGTCTTTGTTTTAATTTTCCGCATTCACATCTACGTGAAAATTAAATATTGATCCTCAAATTGCAAGGAAAATAAATTCTTGCAGCAAATGTTTGGGTCAAATCCCTGTTGTTGCAATTATTTTGCGCTAACATAATCCTTTCAAGGATTTTAGCCAGAACATCCTCAGCGTCAAAAAAATTTCTGGTTTTTCTCTTTCAGCAACTGATAGATAACAGGAGTTATTCCATGAAGACTTTGATGACAAAGAAGTACAGCACACCTTTTCTGAAGACAACGCTCATTGCCTGTGGTTTATTGGCTACGCCACTGATAGCGACATCGCAAACCAAACCAGCCGTCAGTGCACAAGGCAAAGTCGCTGCTACAAAAGCTGGTACACAAGTGGTCAAGCCGCCGATTGCTTTTGCGTATATCGATCTGGCGACCAATGCCAGTGATATGCCGGGTGGCATGATGGGCGGAGCTATGCAGGGTGCGCAGTCTGGCGGCTTCTTTGGTGCCTTGGGTGGCATGGCTCGTGATGGCACTGGTAACAATGACAGAGGCAATGTTTTCGGCAATACGCATTCCATGGGTTTTGCCAGTGGCAGATTCATGGATGTGTCAGTTTTCACAAACAAGAATACCTCGCTGACAGATGCCAACCAGATGATTCCTGCTGGTATGAACCTCGGGGATAGTTTGAAACTGGTAGCGCCTGCGCCAGAAAAACCAGTGCAATACACACCTTCTGAAGAAACACCATCCGAGCCCAGTTATGAAAAACCCAAAGGCAAAATTTCTATTTATTGGGGTTGCGGCGAAACCATAAGGCCGGGGCAGCCGCGTACTCTCGATGCTGCCAAAGCATCGCCAGAAGATTATGCAAAATTCTTTACCATGCGCGGCAAGGTCACCAAGGGTGCGCGTTCACAACCTGGCAATCCTGCATGGCCAAACAAGAACGATGACAGGAAAGTGCCGGACACTGCTTCACTGGTTGGTCAGCATCAATTTGTCGGTAGTGGCATACCTGAGAGCTTCAAACTCAATCTGGCGTCAAACAATGATTTGATGGCAGCGATTGAACTGGTACAAACCAAGAAGGCTGGCGGGGTTGGACTGGAGTGGAAATCAGTGCCAAATGCGCGTGGCTATTTCATCAGTGTCATGGGTGGACAGTCGGGTGGCGGCGATAACCCCGAAGTCATAGTCTGGACATCCAGTGAATTGCCAGACTTTGGCTTTGGCCTGGTCGACTATCAAGCCAATGCAGATGTCGATAAGTGGCTTAATGAAAAAGTCATCCTGCCCGCCAGCACGACCAAATGCGATGTTCCAAAAGGTATTTTTGGCGAGCAGGGAGCGGGTATACTGCGCATGATTGCCTACGGCTCAGATGCTTATTTTGCCTACCCTCCCCGTCCCAGCGATCCCAAAATTGCCTGGGAACCAGATTGGCAAACCAAGCTGCGCATGAAATCGACTTATAGCTCCATACTAGGTGGTATGGGCGACATGGGTGGACGCAGGTCCAATAATGCATCGCAAGCAGAGCAACAGCAAAGGCCTGAACAGAAAGAAGAACCCAAGGTCAAGGCAACAGATGTCCTGAAAGGTTTGCTGGGTTTCTGATTCAAGCTTGCAGCTTAGAGCGGCGGCCAAGGTATTGATCAATGCTTTGATGAATGCATTGATCAATACCTTGGCCGATGAATCAAGCAATGCCCTGCAATGATATGAATGGAAAACGCTATCCATTCATATCATTAAACGTTCTTCCTTCAATACCCTTTCACTCTGTCTACCGTCACAGGCAACTCTCCCGTGAATCTGTAACGTCGGATATTATTGGCCACAATCAAAGAAGCCGTTTCTCTGTCTGTGGGTGCGGAGCAATGCGGCAATACTGTAACAGACGGATGCTGCCAGTGCCATGCAATGGCGGGCAAAGGTTCTGTTTCAAATACGTCGAGAACTGCATGACCGATATGCCCGCTATCCAGGGCGATATGCAAATCATGATCATTGATGATTGCCCCTCGCGCGAAATTGATCAGCGATGCACCTTGCGGCAAGGCTTGCAGAGTTTGGGCATTGACCAGTCCTTTGGTATCTGGTGTCAGTGGTAGTAGACAAACCAGGATATCGGTTTTTGCCAGCATGACTGGCAATTCATCTGTACCTGCAAAGCATTCGACACCTGCAAATTCTTTGCGGTTGCGGCTCCAGCCAATGACGTTAAAGCCTGCACGCAGCAGGCTGTTCGCCGCCACTTCACCCAGCGCACCGAGACCCAGCAGACCTATAGTTTTTTGCTGAGGCCGCAGATATTCACGTGGCTGCCAAAGCTGCTGCTTTTGTTGTCGCGCGTAAGCTGGCATATCTCTATGCAGGTAGAGTGTCCAGGCCAGCACTGCTTCGGCCATGGTGGTGGCCAGTTGCGGGTCTATCAAGCGGACAATTTTCAGCTCCGTGTCCACCAAATCCGAAATCAGTCTTTCCACTCCCGCCCAGACACTATGCACCCATTGCAGTTGGGGTAAATGCTTCAGCTGGGCAGGATCAGGATTGGCAACGATCGCGACTTTACAAGTAGCTTTGTCCTCATCGTTCATGCTGTCAAAGGCGACAATCTGTTCGTCTGGCAGATTCTTTTGTAGCGCATCTACCCAAGCCTGGGTATGGGAGTAAGCAGGCGCAGCCAGGAATGGGATTTTAATTGAACTCATTTGTCGTAAATACTTTCCAGATTGTTGAAACCTTTGATTTCTATGGGATTGCCTGAGGGATCAAGAAAGAACATGGTTGCTTGCTCACCCGGTTGCCCAGCAAAACGAATCGATGGTTCCAACACAAAGTCGAGATCATGACCACGCAGGCGATCGGCCAGTATAGCCCAGTCCTTCATCGCGAGTATTACACCCAGGTGAGGCATGGGCACCAGATGATCCCCTACCCTGCCTGTATTAGTCGTGGCGAACGGCGTGCCCAGATGCAAGGAAATTTGATGACCAAAAAAATCAAAATCTACCCAGGTGGCCGTACTGCGCCCTTCTTTGCAGCCCAATATGCCTGTATAAAATTGCCGGGCCTGATCAAGATCATGCACATGATAGGCAAGATGAAATAAAGCTTTCATGGATATGGTTCCGTATTGAATTATCGCTGTTCATTTGGTGATTCACAATATTGCATGCTAGCGTCATTTTTTCATAAGAGATAGCATATTATTTTTAATCCATTCGAAAGAATTTTTTATGGATAGCCGCTATCTACAAAGCCTGATTGCCACGATAGAACATGGGTCTATTGCCGAAGCCGCAAGAGTTGAGAACCTGACCGCAGCAGCGATCAGCCAGAGAATTCAGGCTTTGGAGAGGGAGCTGGGTTTTCCCTTATTGTCGAGACAGACGCATGCGGCAAAACCGACCCAGGCTTGCCTTCATCTGCTGCCACGGGCACGAAATATCGTGCGCGAGATTGGTCTGCTGGCTGGTGACGCCGACCTTGATGGCTTGACAGGCACAATCAAGATAGGCGCCATTTCCACCGCGATGACAGGCATGCTGCCAACCGTCTTACGGTATTTGACCAGACATGCGCCAAAATTGAAGGCTGGCATCGTGCCTGGCACGTCCCGCTCCTTGTATCAGTCTGTGCAGGATGAAGAGATAGATGCAGCAATACTGGTTGCACCTCCATTTGAATTGCCTAAAAGCCTGATAGCGAACCACATAAAAACAGAGCACCTGGTCTTACTTTCCAGACAATCGCCACAAAACGATATCTTGTCCACGCTACAATCAAAGCCCTATTTACGTTATGACCCGACAGCATGGGGTGGCCGTTATGCTGAGAAATTTCTTCAAGACCAGGGCTTGGCGCAGGAAGCCATGTGCGACCTCGATGCACTGGAAACTATCGCCATGCTGGTCGCAGATGATGTAGGCGTCAGTTTGGTACCGCACTGGTCAGGCTTGGCAAAATTGGCGAGACATTGCGTATTAACACCCATCCCCAACCCTGCCTATGCACGTAACCTTGTTTTACTCAGCAAAACACAACATCCGCGACCTGCAATGTTGTGCCTGTTGCTGCGATCATTGAAAATCAAGTCTTAATCTGACCGCATCTGAGTAAGTGCATCAGCCAATTGATTTTTGTGTCTAGGTATCCAGGACACACGCAACTGCTCAAATGCAGAGGCCAGTTCCTGTGCTTGCTGACGATACTGCTGCATGCGCAACAAGCTACTCAACTTGACATGGTTAAAGTCATCAATGACCACCTGGCTATCGCCATGCACAAGCAAGTTCACTATCCCGTGTTGTACCGCTTGCTGTAATAGCAGTATCAAACCATTGTATTCTGCGTCACAGCTGTCGCCGTACTCCATATGAGCTATGTGTTCGAAATTTTGCCCGTCGGGCGCTTTGAGTATGCAAGCAATCCGGCATTTCCCCGGGTTAGGCACAGCCGAGCCATCGAACCAGGCCAGCCAGGTATTTGCAGGCAGCAAAGTTAAATCGCGATCTTTTTTACTCTTTTGCTGTGCAGCTTTCTTGACCAATCTTTGAGCAGCATCCGCCACCTTTAAGGCTTCCCGCTGTTGTGCCAGCTCTGAGATATCCTGCAAACCTGAATTGTGCGCCGCTGCTTCCAGCAGCTTAAAAAGTACTTCCACAGCTTGCAGCTTTTCGTGCTTTGCCAATTGACGACTGAGTACGTGTTCTTTGCGCGTAGCAATACTGACTAGTTGTTGATATGTAAAATTGAAATCCATAAAGCTTTGTGATTTAGATTTAGCAGATGTCCGGATATGACCGACTCTGGTCGCTGTCTATGCTGGCATATACCATTCAAACTGATATTCTGCTTAATATTCACCCACAACAGAAAGAAAATGTATCATGCTTGAACTCAGACCGAATTGCGAGCGCTGTGACAGTGATTTACCACCGGATTCTGACAAGGCCCGCATTTGTACTTTTGAATGCACCTTTTGCGTTGACTGCGTGGAGGGTCCTTTACAAGGTATATGCCCGAATTGCGGTGGGAATTTCGTCCCAAGGCCAATCAGGCCGCAAAATAAGCTGCTGAATAACCCTGCATCGACCAAACGTGTACGTGCAAAACAAATTAAGCCTTAGCCAAGCCATGTCCAAATCTGTCCTTAGCACACGTCACATCCTGATCGCTGCCATAGTCATTTTGTTGTGGGGAATGAATTTTGTGGTGATCAAGATAGGATTGAAAGGCATCCCTCCCTTCTTGATGGGCGCTTTGCGCTTTATGCTGGTGGCGTTTCCGGCTATCTTGTTTTTACCACGCCCAAAAGTGTCATTCAAACTGTTATTGGCGTATGCCATGTTCATCAGCCTTGGCCAATTTGCCTTTTTGTTTTCAGCAATGGCAGTCGGTATGCCAGCAGGTTTGGCATCACTGGTTTTGCAGGCACAGGCGTTCTTTACCGTGGGCTTATCTGCCATGGTCTTTGGCGACAAGTTAAGGCCTAGCAATTTATTAGGCATGCTGGTCGCCAGCGCAGGTCTCATATTGCTAGGCAGCGCAAGCATTGCCAGTTCAGCCAGTCAGGTAACGCTTGCTGGCTTTTCCCTCACCTTATGCGCTGCATTCTCATGGGCCAGCGGTAATGTCATTAATAAAAAGATAGGCGTGACCAACGTACTGAGTCTGGTGTCATGGAGTGCCCTGGTACCTATACTGCCGTTTATTTTGTTATCTTATCTGTTTGAAGGTGGGGATGTCATTTTGCACAGTTTAAGCAATATGAGCCTGTCATCTGGTCTGACCATCGTTTACCTGGCTGTTGCGGCAACCCTGATCGGTTATACCTTATGGGGCAAACTACTGGCCAGCTTGCCTACTCACTTGGTTGCGCCACTGACATTGATGGTGCCTGTGGTTGGATTGACAGCCGCGTGGCTGATACTTGATGAGGCATTAAGCCATACCCAATTACTGGGGGCAGTTATCGTAATGGCAGGCTTGCTCATTAATGTATTCGGCACAAAACTGGTTCATAACTTACGCAATATGTTCGCCTGATTCATCATGCCCCGTGTTCAACCAGTTTATTTTCTGTTATTGCAAGACACCTTATTGCTGGACATTGCCGGGCCAGCAGATGCACTCTTGTTTGCCAATCGCTACCAGGATGAAGTGCGGTTTGAAATGCACTTCATCAGCCCGCAGCAAAGCGTGAATTCTTCTGTCGGCCTGCAACTAGGCCCGCTGCTGCCTTTGCCGGAACAACTGACTCCAGATGTCATCCTGATTTTACCTGGCCTGATCGGTGGCAATGAAGTCTATGCTTTGCCAGATGCACAGATTGCCATCCGGTGGTTGTCAGAAAAAGTGCAGACAAGCCACAAGGTGGTATGCATTTGTTCTGGCGCGCTGATGGCGGCGCATGCTGGTTTACTGAGCGGGCACAAGGCGACGACACATCATAACCATTGCCACGAGCTGGCAGAAATAGACAGTTCAATCAAAATAGAAGAAAACCGCATTTTTGTTGAAGATGGACGCATGAGTACCAGTGCCGGCGTTACCGCAGGCATAGATCTCGCCTTGCATCTGGTCAGTGAACTTACCAGCCCCTTTGCTGCGAGTGCCGTTGCCCGCAATCTGGTGGTGTACATGCGTCGCTCTGGCAATGACCCACAATTATCACCCTGGCTGAAATACCGTAACCATATGCACCCCATTGTTCATAAAGTACAGGATGCCATGGTCAAAGACCCTGCTCACCCGTGGAATTTAACTGAATTGTCCAGTATCGCCTGCAGCAGTACGCGGCATATTACCCGGCTGTTCAAATTGCACGCTGAAGTGTCGATACAAGCCTATTTGACATCACTGCGTTTATCGCTGGCGACAAAATTTCTGGCCAATACCGATTGGTCAATAGAACGAATTGCAGAGGCGTCTGGTTTTGGCTCGACAAGGCAATTCAGACGCATTTGGAATAGTCACTTTTCTGCACCTCCTTCGGCTGAACAATTTAGATGATTAATTTCCACACTTCAATTAGAAGATAATTAATAAAAAAGAAAATACAAAAAAACCCACCGCTTTACAGAGGTGGGTTTTTTATTTTTACACAACAGGGAGGATATTCTCTCCCTGCTGCATGGGTAGCAAGCTACCCATTTTCCTACATAGCTTACCGAATTAAGCGATGAAGTCGCCGGCAACGATGGAACCTGTTGTACCAGTCAATTTCACGATAAAGTCAGCTGAGTCAACAGTTGTGTTTGTACCCAGATTTTGGAATGCGTATGTACCAGCTGCTGTACCTGCACTTACAGTGATGATGTAAGCTTGGGTATTAGTGGCAGCCAAAGCTGCACCTGCTGCTGTTGCTGCTGTCTGGATTGCTGCGGCCAGAGTTGCAATATCAGCATTAGCAATTGACAATGCGTTCAATGTAGTTGCTGCAGTACCTGTTTTGAATACGTCTGCACCAGCTGCTTTGAAGCCGCTTACTGTATCGATAGTTGCAAATGTTGAGCCAGAACCGATGATAG
>NZ_JBMPPJ010000047.1:0-5846 GCF_049339865.1 Undibacterium sp. TC9W
AAAAGCAAAACCCCCACTCAAATAAATGAGCGGGGGTCTGCGGAATAAAAGCCTGACGATAACCTACTTTCACACTGGTTGCAGCACTATCATTGGCGCGTAATCGTTTCACGGTCCTGTTCGGGATGGGAAGGGGTGGTACCGATTAGCTATGGTCATCAGGCATAACTTGTTGATTCGTTGATAGCTACGTTACTTTGTAGCTGGCAACAAATCCAATTCAGAAGAAGCTCAGTAGAGTGTGCGATCTTATTCGCACTAATCAAATTTGTTTTTTCACAGCAAGCGAGACCATCGCTTGCTGTGCTGGTTGTGACTGCTGCCGAACTTGCCTGGTTGTTTCCACAACTGGCACATTTTCGCAAACACTTCACAATACTTGTCGTAGCCTATTACCTGCTAAGGTTATAGGGACAAGCCTTACGGGCAATTAGTACTGGTTAGCTTAATGCATTACTGCACTTCCACACCCAGCCTATCAACGTCCTGGTCTCGAACGACCCTTTAAAGAGATCAAGTCTCTGGGAAGTCTCATCTTAAGGCGAGTTTCCCGCTTAGATGCTTTCAGCGGTTATCTCTTCCGAACATAGCTACTCGGCAATGCCACTGGCGTGACAACCGATACACCAGAGGTTCGTCCACTCCGGTCCTCTCGTACTAGGAGCAGCCCCCTTCAAACTTCCAACGCCCACGGCAGATAGGGACCAAACTGTCTCACGACGTTTTAAACCCAGCTCACGTACCACTTTAAATGGCGAACAGCCATACCCTTGGGACCGGCTACAGCCCCAGGATGTGATGAGCCGACATCGAGGTGCCAAACTCCCCCGTCGATATGAACTCTTGGGAGGAATCAGCCTGTTATCCCCAGAGTACCTTTTATCCGTTGAGCGATGGCCCTTCCATACAGAACCACCGGATCACTATGTCCTACTTTCGTACCTGCTCGACTTGTCAGTCTCGCAGTTAAGCACGCTTATGCCATTGCACTATTAGCACGATGTCCGACCGTACCTAGCGTACCTTCGAACTCCTCCGTTACACTTTGGGAGGAGACCGCCCCAGTCAAACTGCCTACCATGCACTGTCCCCGACCCGGATAACGGGCCAAGGTTAGAACCTCAAATAAACCAGGGTGGTATTTCAAGGATGGCTCCACGCAAACTGGCGTCCACGCTTCAAAGCCTCCCACCTATCCTACACAGATCGATTCAAAGTCCAATGCAAAGCTACAGTAAAGGTTCATGGGGTCTTTCCGTCTAGCCGCGGGTAGATTGCATCATCACAAACATTTCAACTTCGCTGAGTCTCGGGAGGAGACAGTGTGGCCATCGTTACGCCATTCGTGCAGGTCGGAACTTACCCGACAAGGAATTTCGCTACCTTAGGACCGTTATAGTTACGGCCGCCGTTTACTGGGACTTCAATCAAGAGCTTGCACCCCATCATTTAATCTTCCAGCACCGGGCAGGCGTCACACCCTATACGTCCACTTTCGTGTTTGCAGAGTGCTGTGTTTTTATTAAACAGTCGCAGCCACCAGTTTATTGCAACCCCTTCGTCCTTCTGCCGCAGGGCAGTCAAACTACAAGGGCGTACCTTATCCCGAAGTTACGGTACCAATTTGCCGAGTTCCTTCTCCCGAGTTCTCTCAAGCGCCTTAGAATACTCATCTCGCCCACCTGTGTCGGTTTGCGGTACGGTCTCGTATGACTGAAGCTTAGAGGCTTTTCTTGGAACCACTTCCGATTGCTTCATGAATAAATTCACTCGTCTCAACCCCTTGAATTACGCTGCCGGATTTGCCTAACAGCCTTCTCCAGGTTAAAAACCGACTATTCCAACAGTCGGACAACCTTCCGCGATCCGTCCCCCCATCGCATCATACGACGGTGCAGGAATATTAACCTGCTTCCCATCAGCTACGCATCTCTGCCTCGCCTTAGGGGCCGACTCACCCTGCTCCGATGAACGTTGAACAGGAAACCTTGGGCTTACGGCGTGGAGGCTTTTCACCCCCATTATCGCTACTCATGTCAGCATTCGCACTTCTGATACCTCCAGCATCCTTTACAAGACACCTTCGCAGGCTTACAGAACGCTCTCCTACCATATCCATAAATGGATATCCGCAGCTTCGGTGTATAGCTTAGCCCCGTTACATCTTCCGCGCAGGACGACTCGATCAGTGAGCTATTACGCTTTCTTTAAAGGGTGGCTGCTTCTAAGCCAACCTCCTGACTGTTTTAGCCTTCCCACTTCGTTTTCCACTTAGCTATACTTTGGGACCTTAGCTGGCGGTCTGGGTTGTTTCCCTCTTGACACCGGACGTTAGCACCCGATGTCTGTCTCCCTTGCTCGCACTCGTCGGTATTCGGAGTTTGCAATGGTT
This sequence comes from Undibacterium sp. TC9W, assembly GCF_049339865.1. Lineage (NCBI taxonomy): Bacteria > Pseudomonadati > Pseudomonadota > Betaproteobacteria > Burkholderiales > Oxalobacteraceae > Undibacterium > Undibacterium sp. TC9W. The sequence goes on from NZ_JBMPPJ010000047.1 coordinate 2,393, forward strand.
TGGTAAGTCGCGATGACCCCCTAGCCATAACAGTGCTCTACCCCCGACGGTGATACAAGAGGCACTACCTAAATAGTTTTCGGAGAGAACCAGCTATTTCCAAGTTTGTTTAGCCTTTCACCCCTACCCACAGCTCATCCCCTAATTTTTCAACATTAGTGGGTTCGGTCCTCCAGTGCGTGTTACCGCACCTTCAACCTGGCCATGAGTAGATCACTTGGTTTCGGGTCTACACCCAGCGACTGATTCGCCCTATTCGGACTCGATTTCTCTACGGCTTCCCTATGCGGTTAACCTTGCCACTGAATGTAAGTCGCTGACCCATTATACAAAAGGTACGCAGTCACGGAACAAGTCCGCTCCTACTGTTTGTATGCACACGGTTTCAGGTTCTATTTCACTCCCCTCCCGGGGTTCTTTTCGCCTTTCCCTCACGGTACTGGTTCACTATCGGTCGATATCGAGTATTTAGCCTTGGAGGATGGTCCCCCCATGTTCAGACAGGATTTCTCGTGTCCCGCCCTACTTGTCGCAAACTTAGTTCCACACCGATAATTTCGTATAAGGGGCTATCACCCTCTATGGCCGGAGTTTCCAATCCGTTCTACTATTAAAGATGCTAAATCTTGCAGGCTCTTCCCATTTCGCTCGCCACTACTTTGGGAATCTCGGTTGATTTCTTTTCCTGTAGCTACTTAGATGTTTCAGTTCGCCACGTTCGCTTTGCATACCTATGTATTCAGTATGCAATGACCTTACGGCCGGGTTTCCCCATTCGGAAATCTGCGGATCAATGTGTGTTTGCTCACTCCCCGCAGCTTATCGCAAGCTACTACGTCCTTCATCGCCTGATATCGCCAAGGCATCCACCATGTGCACTTAGTCACTTGTCCCTATAACGTTAACTCCTGGTGTCGCATTATTGAATCACTTCAATAATCCGGTTCATCACCAAGAAACGGTATAGTTCTTTACTACTTATGAGTATTACTTTAGCGTTTGCCGTATCTCAAGGAATTTGATATTTCTAAAACTTGTCTTTCGACAGCTTTTTCAAACTCTTTTTAATACTATGTTTGTTCGATACAATCACAACCCTTCCATAATTTCCATCAATGACTGTCGTCACTGACTTCTCTTTACAGAAATAATTTTGATTATTTCTACTTTACTTCTTCTAAATTGTTAAAGAACGAGAACTACTTAATTACTATTGTCTTTCGCTTTGAAAGTACAAACCTAAACCTCGGTGCTAATTGCTGCACTGACTTAGGTTTGCGATTTCTTGGTGGAGGATGACGGGATCGAACCGACGACCCCCTGCTTGCAAAGCAGGTGCTCTCCCAGCTGAGCTAATCCCCCATATTCAAATAAAAGCACAACTTCTCTTTTATTCAAGCAACCTGGTGGGTCTGGTTGGGCTCGAACCAACGACCCCCGCGTTATCAACACGGTGCTCTAACCAACTGAGCTACAGACCCGCTACTGAACCTTCAGTCGCTGTCCGGTCATTGCTACCCCGACGCAAACCGTTCTCTGTTCATTATCATTAACAGTCAATAAGTGTGGACACTTAACTACGCGCTACTCTAGAAAGGAGGTGATCCAGCCGCACCTTCCGATACGGCTACCTTGTTACGACTTCACCCCAGTCACGAACCCTGCCGTGGTAATCGCCCTCCTTGCGGTTAAGCTAACTACTTCTGGCAGAACCCGCTCCCATGGTGTGACGGGCGGTGTGTACAAGACCCGGGAACGTATTCACCGCGACATGCTGATCCGCGATTACTAGCGATTCCAACTTCATGTAGTCGAGTTGCAGACTACAATCCGGACTACGATACACTTTCTGGGATTAGCTCCCCCTCGCGGGTTGGCGGCCCTCTGTATGTACCATTGTATGACGTGTGAAGCCCTACCCATAAGGGCCATGAGGACTTGACGTCATCCCCACCTTCCTCCGGTTTGTCACCGGCAGTCTCATTAGAGTGCCCTTTCGTAGCAACTAATGACAAGGGTTGCGCTCGTTGCGGGACTTAACCCAACATCTCACGACACGAGCTGACGACAGCCATGCAGCACCTGTGTAAAGGTTCTCTTTCGAGCACTCCCAAATCTCTTCGGGATTCCTTCCATGTCAAGGGTAGGTAAGGTTTTTCGCGTTGCATCGAATTAATCCACATCATCCACCGCTTGTGCGGGTCCCCGTCAATTCCTTTGAGTTTTAATCTTGCGACCGTACTCCCCAGGCGGTCTACTTCACGCGTTAGCTGCGTTACCAAGTCAATTAAGACCCGACAACTAGTAGACATCGTTTAGGGCGTGGACTACCAGGGTATCTAATCCTGTTTGCTCCCCACGCTTTCGTGCATGAGCGTCAGTGTTATCCCAGGGGGCTGCCTTCGCCATCGGTATTCCTCCACATATCTACGCATTTCACTGCTACACGTGGAATTCTACCCCCCTCTGACACACTCTAGCCTTACAGTCTCCAATGCAGTTCCCAGGTTGAGCCCGGGGATTTCACATCAGACTTATAAAACCGCCTGCGCACGCTTTACGCCCAGTAATTCCGATTAACGCTTGCACCCTACGTATTACCGCGGCTGCTGGCACGTAGTTAGCCGGTGCTTATTCTTCAGGTACCGTCATTAGCAAGCTGTATTAGAACTCACCGTTTCTTCCCTGACAAAAGAGCTTTACAACCCGAAGGCCTTCTTCACTCACGCGGCATTGCTGGATCAGGGTTGCCCCCATTGTCCAAAATTCCCCACTGCTGCCTCCCGTAGGAGTCTGGACCGTGTCTCAGTTCCAGTGTGGCTGGTCGTTCTCTCAAACCAGCTACTGATCGTCGCCTTGGTAGGCTTTTACCCTACCAACTAGCTAATCAGATATCGGCCACTCCATGAGCATGAGGTCTTGCGATCCCCCACTTTCCACCTTAGTGCGTATGCGGTATTAGCGTAACTTTCGCTACGTTATCCCCCACTCTAGGGTATGTTCCGATATATTACTCACCCGTTCGCCACTCGCCGCCAGGTTGCCCCGCGCTGCCGTTCGACTTGCATGTGTAAGGCATGCCGCCAGCGTTCAATCTGAGCCAGGATCAAACTCTTCAGTTTAATCTCTGTTTTGTGTTCATTTCTGAACTGTGTCATGTGACTGACACATCGCTCACTCAAAATACTGACAGTTCAATGACTCATTGCTGAATCATCGTCTTGCTTTGTTATTTCTTGTGAACACTTGCTATATTATTTAAGCATTCCATTCAACCTAGATCGAATGGTGCGCTTCACCAAGTGCCCACATTTATTGACTGTTAATTGTTAAAGAACCTAAATCTTTTCTACCCTACCAGACCATCTTCTGATCCAGCTTTGCGTCGCAGCGTTGTGTGCGTCAGCAGCAGAGAAACGAGATTATGAAGCACTTATTCGCCGCTGTCAACACC
>NZ_JBMPPJ010000048.1:0-4860 GCF_049339865.1 Undibacterium sp. TC9W
TGAATATGCCGACAGGCACGCCACCGCCACCAACAGTAGAACCAGTCGTCGTCAATATCGACGTCGATTTTGATGGTACGGTGTCCTGGAATGGTACGGCAGTCGATCATGCACAGCTGGAAGCGAAGTTGGCTGAATCGGCAGCAATGCCTGCAGCAAACCAGCCAGAGATACACCTGCGTCCGGTTGCTGTTGTGCCTTACAAGTCTGTGGCTGCGGTCATGGCAGCGGCACAGCGTCTTGGCGTGACCAAGATCGGCATGGTCGGGAATGAGCAGTTCCTGAAGTAAATCAGAGTATGTCAAAAAAACCGGGGATCTCATTCCCCGGTTTTTTTTCGACTCATGCTTTCTTCATATTGCCTGGCAAATCTATCAAGGCAGAGCTTCATACAACTCCAGGGGCAAGTCATCAGGGTCAGTAAAAAAGACAAAGCGCCGTCCTGTCAATTCGTCCAGCCTGATATCTTCCACTTCCAGCCCCTTTGCCTCCAGCATCGCTTTACAGACTGACACATCATCGACTTCAAATGCCAGGTGACGCAAACCCTGTGCCTCAGGCCGGGATACCCTGGGTGGCGCATCAGGGAAGGAAAACAATTCTATTTGCGAACCGTCTGGCAAGGCCAGATCAAGCTTATGTGAAGCTCTCTCTGACCTATAGGTCTCAGCAATAACGCTCAAGCCCAGAATCCGGGTATAGAAATCCTTGGACACCTGATAATCAGCGCATATGATGGCTACATGATGTATGCGCTTGAGCATCGATCTGTCGTTGAGTCTGGGTCAGGATGCGAATCAGGTATTTTGCATGAATTGCAAATACAGATCACGGGCACGTGTCGCCACTACACCTATAGGCAATTCAAGGCTTTCGTATCTGGTGCAAGGTGTTACCTTGGCAAAATTACCTGTATTGAAAATCTCTTTGGCTGCCAGCAATTCTTCCGGTTTTACAGTGCGCTCGGACACTTGCTTGCCATCTTCCTTGAGCAAACCAATAACGCGGGCGCGGGTAATGCCGGACAAGAAACTGCCGTTTGCCACAGGTGTGACAATCTCATCGTCAGCAGTCACGAAGAAGAGATTGGCAGTGGCAAATTCAGCCACATTGCCATGCATGTCACAGACCACGCCATTGTCAAAACCACGCTCTTTGGCTTCGCGCAAGGCTCTGGTGGAATTTGGATACAGGCAGGAAGCCTTGGCATCAGTCGGTGCCATGGAAGGGTCGGGACGACGCAGGCTGGACAGGCAGGCAGAGAAACCGGTAAATGCCGGCATGGGTGCATCAAACAAAGTCAGCGCAAAGCCCGTAGTTGAAGGTTCAGGGATCAGCAAACCGTCAGTGCCAAATACCAGCGGACGTATATACAGCTCGGCATCCGCCGGAAACAGGGCTATGCCCTCACGGCACAATGCTTCGAGTTCATCGACATTGTATGGGCATTGCAAACCCAGGCGCTGGGCTGATTGTATGACGCGGGCCAGATGCAAACGCAAGTCTGGCGTCAGGCCGCGAATGGAACGCGCACCATCAAACACTGAGGAACCCAGCCAGACTGCATTATCCATGGCGCCAAACAGTGGCGTATTGCCCTCACTCCATTGTCCCTTGAAGTAACTACGGTACATAATATTCCTCACTCATTGATAGTAAATTGGTGACACATCGTGAATTCTTATTTCTAATGTATCACATCCGCCATTTGACCTGACCAACCGGTATCAAGGCTGCACCCTGCCGGATTGCACAAGTTGCGCCTGATTGACGCTATGTCTGCTGGTCCTGACAACGACATATTGCTTGCGAAACTCCAGCCCGCGCTGTGGCCATTTTTCTGCATATTGTTTCAGGTGTTCGACCGCAGACAAAAAATCTTCGCCATTGACACGGCAATCAGCAGCCAGTTTGCCTTCGTTATCACGCGAGGCAAACAAGCGTATGCCGATGAAATCACTGGTCTGCAACAGATCATGAAAAGCAGGCATGCTTTCTGTAAACAGGCAGCATGGACAAAATGGATGTTCTTCTTTTTTCTTGGGCGCGGGCAGGCTGGCGAGATGGGCGACTGGGCCCAATATTACCTGGCGAAAACTGCTGCCTTCTGCCGCCTCAGTGCTGGTGTTCATTTCTATGACTGTGCAATTCAAAGGCTGCTCGCGGGTAGCATCCTGCAATACCAATAAGTCCATCCTGGCCCAGGTACGCAAACCTTCAAGTATCGCCTCAGATTCAGTGGCACCCATGGCATGCTGGTACTCGCTCAAACCCTCCGGGAAGTAGGCCGCATGGCTGGCATAGATACGTGTGCAGGTGCGGAATTTGTCTTCAGCAAGCGTAACAGTTTCCACCCGCTCAACTGCCAGCAGCAAGCCATCTTCCAGGGCCAGGTAATTGTCTTGCCATTTCAATTTGATTATTTCTGCCGTCAAGACATCAAACAAGGCCAGCGTCAATTCAGCATCGATATTCACATCGGCAAATACCGGGGCCATTACAGCTGACGCAGGTGAAACCGGGCTGGCAGCAAATTTACTCTTGAAGCTTTTGAAAGCATTGCCTAGGGAAGTGGTAACGGACATGAGAATGAAGATTGAAGATGAAACAGACCTGCATTGTAGCAAGAAGACCGGCAGACCAAGCTATTTGCATACTGCACAAAATTTTCAGGCCTTGATGGCATTGATCAATTCACGCGCATAGGTCGGCAGCTCATCATATTGCCGCACACAGATCAGCAAGTTCCTGACAGCCCAGGTATCAGTCAGATACAGCCTTTGTATTTTCATCAACTGCTCATAACGTAAAGCTGCCGTCTCGGGGATGATGGCGATGCCAGCACCACTTTCCACCATGCGGCAAATGCCATCAAAGCTGCGCAAACGCAGGCGGTAATGCAAACGCTGCCCCAGCCGCGCCGCATGTTCATTCAAATATTGTTGCAGGGCGCTGTCACCAGCCAGGCCTATGAAGTCATAGGTCAGGATATCGGCAAAGGCCAGGATACCATTGACCGCAGCCACAGCATGCAATGGATGCTGGGCTGCCGTCACCAGCACCAGTTGATCCTGCCGGAATGGAAATACCTGCAAATCTGCACTATCAACCGTATCGGCAATGATGCCTATGTCGGCCTGTTCAGCAATGATGGCTTGCACGATGTCGTTGCTGAGTCTTTCTTCAACTTCGATATTGATGTGCGGATGTGCCTGCATATAAATGGCCAGCGCCTGCGGCAGGAATTCAGTAAGCGCCGAGGTATTGCACAACATACGTATATGGCCCTTGAGGCCTTTGGCATAATCACCGAGATCACCGCGCATTCTTTCCATCTGCTGCATCAGCATGCGCGCATGGTGCAGCAGCGTGCGGCCAGCATCAGTCACTTCCACACCGCGCCTTTGCCGCAGTAACAGGGGCACACCCAGCAAATCTTCCATACCGCGCAGGCGCGCACTGGCAGATGCCAGTGCCAGATGGGAACGGTCTGCCCCGGCAGTAATACTGCCTGCCTCCACCACGTGAACAAATAACTGCAAATCGACCAGATCAAAGCGCATGAAAAGATTATTTTTTGGAATGAGTGCCAGATTTAGACTACGTAAAATACGAAGCCTGTCTGAGTATATTCCACATTTTCAGTTCTTGCTGGTAATGGCAAACTGTCTATATGGAATCCCTCATTGCGCTATTTACCCCTCATGGCAACAGCACGCAGTGGCTGGCAATAGCATTTATCTTTCTGCTTGCGGGAATGATAAAAGGCGTCATAGGCCTGGGCTTGCCTACCGTGGCAATCGCTTTGCTGAGCCTGTCGATGACGACGATGCAAGCCGCAGCTCTATTGTTTCTACCTTCGCTTTTAACGAATATATGGCAACTCGGCAGTGGCACCGGGCTAATGCCCTTATTGCGCCGCCTGACCCCTATGCTTTTGGGCATTTGCCTTGGCACTTTTGTAGCCGGATTCTTATTCAGCAAGCTCGATCCTGTCTGCTCAGGTGCTGGTCTGGGCGTGGCATTGCTGCTATATGGCGTGATGGGGCTGGCATCGGTGCATTGGCAAGTGCCCACTCAGGCAGAACGCATGCTGGCCCCTGTTATCGGCATTGCGACAGGCATGGTCACCGCCTCTACCGGCGTATTTGTCTTGCCGTCTGTCCCTTACCTGCAAGCCCTGGATCTTGATAAGGGCAAACTGGTACAGGCGATGGGCTTGTCTTTCACGGTATCTACACTGACCTTGGGTATCAATCTGTACGGCAGTGGTACTTTGCAATGGAATATTGCCGGCGATTCCATGCTGGCCCTGTTACCTGCATTGGCTGGCATGCAATTGGGACAAGTCATACGCGACAAAATGCAGCCAGCGCTGTTCAAACGCTGCTTCTTCATCGGCTTGCTGGCTTTGGGCGTCCACTACTTATGGGGAGCAGTGAAATCATGACAGAGATCACTTCTGGTGAAGCTGTAAAAACGGCACTGCGCATCTGCAAACAAGATGAACAAAGCAACTGCACACATTTGTTGCTGTCTGCATTTCTGGATAAGCAGCATGTAGGTGCGCTCGATTGCAGCATCCTTGCCGGGCAGGTATGCGTCCATGTCCTGTATGTGAAACCCAGCTACCGTGAGCTTGGTATTGCCAGGGCCCTGCTGGCGCAACTGCATGCAGAATGCCCGGGGCTTGAGGTAATTTGCGAAAATGGAAATGAGCAGGGAATGAAGCATTAAGGAATCTCTGATTAAGTCCCCGAGCACTGATTCAGAAACGGTAATATAAGCTTATTTTCCATTGAATCATAAATACCATGAGACAGACAACATTTGCCGAAGGTGGCTTTGAACGCTATGCCA
>NZ_JBMPPJ010000049.1:0-3281 GCF_049339865.1 Undibacterium sp. TC9W
GAAATGGACCATGCCTATACAACACTGGCGACAGGCATTGAATCGCTTTGATATAGAATTTGGGGAGCGCATCAACGCTCACCAATAGTTCCGGGAGAACTTACACAGATTTTTTTACAGGCTCATGTTCTGAGGCCAATTTGCCGAGATAATTGAGTTGATGCGCATAACGGCCACTATTGCGTAGCGTATAGCCTATGCCACCGGGAGAGGTAGCAGAACCTCCATCCGCAGCTTCGACAGAAAAGGCAAACAAGCCATCGGGGATCAACAAACGACTGGCCTCGGCAATGATATTGTCAAGTTGCCCCAGATAGACAAATACATCTGCTGCAGTCACGGCTTCATAGCTTGCACTTGCTTCTTGTTGCGTCATACTCAGCAAATCGGCTTTGATCAACCTGTGATACAGCTGCCTGGCATGGGCTTTTGCCAGCATTTTTTCTGACAGATCAACGCCAACGAGACTCACAGCCAGTGGTGCGAGTTCTTTCGCGACCAAACCAGTGCCGCACCCCAGGTCCAGTATGCGCCATGCCTTCGTATCAGCCACGCGCAATTGCCTGAGCTCCTGCCCAATAATGACAGGAATCTGGTATTCCAGCACTTCTTGCAGATGCTGGTCAAAACGCTCTGCATAATCATCAAATACTTTACTGACATAGCTGACTGGTGCCTGGGCACTGGCCTGGCCACTGAGAACATGGATGAAATGCAGGGCATTGCCGTGTTCCGGGTCAAGGGCGATGGCACGCTGATAGCTGCTGATTGCCTGCGCAGTCTGGCCGGCATCCTTGTAAATATTTCCCAGACTATTATGAATCTCTGCATGCTTGGGCTGCAGCGTAGCAGCACGCTCTGCACATAGTATGGCCTGATCTATGTCCTTACGCTTTTGATAAATCAAGGCCAGGTTATTCCAGGGCTCGGCCAGTGATGGATTAAGGCTGCTTGCCCGTTTGTAGGCGGATATCGCCTCTTCCTGCTGTCCCATGTCCTTGTATACATTGCCAATATTGCTGTGTGCCTCGGCATAGTCGGGCTTGAGCTTACAAGCTTGCTGGAAACATGCGAGTGCCTGCTCCGGCTGACCAAACTCCCGCAATGCCGATCCAAGATTATTCAGGGCATAAAAATTTCGGGGATTGGCTTGCAAAGAGCGCTGGATAAATTCTATTGCATTTGCATACTCTCCGAGCTGGTGAGCAGTCACTCCAAATAAATGCAGGGTGTCTGCATGCTCTGGCTGTAGTGCCAGGATTTGCTGATAGATTTGCCTTGCTGCCTCAATTTGCCCATTACGGTGCAAGCCCATGCCCTGCTCCACCCAGGCAGCAATCTGTTTTTGCGCGTCCTGTTTTTGCTTGTCTGCCTGCACATGTGCGGCGTCGTCTGCAGCCATGCAACATTGCTTGTATTTCTTCCCGCTGCCACAGGAACAGGGATCGTTACGGCTCAATTTTTTCATAGGCATTCGCAGGACTGACAAAACCAGGGATTCAGGATAGACGAAGCTGCATGCTAGCAAAGACTGGGCTTGAACTGCAGAATTTAATCTTCAAAATTAAACAAAAATCTCAAACAAAAACCTTCAGCAAAAATACCGCTGCTAGCAAAGATCAGCAATCATAAAAAAACCCACCGCTTTACAGAGGTGGGTTTTTTATTTTTACACAGCAGGGAGGATGTTCCCTCCCTGCTGCATGGGTAGCAAGCTACCCATTTTCCTGCATAGCTTACTGAATTATTGGAAATCGCCAGCGACGATGGAACCTGCGCCAGTGATTTTAACGATAAAGTCAGTTGCATCAACTGCACCTACAGTGCCACCGATGTTTTGGAAGGCATAAGTACCAGCTGCTGTACCTGCGGCTACAGTGATGATGTAAGCCTGGGTATTCGCTGCCAGAGTCGCGCCAGCTGCAGTTGCTGCTGTAGCGATTGCTGCTGCCAGAGTAGCTACGTCTGCTGTCGCGATGTTCAGCGCGTTCAATGTTGTTGCTGCTGTGCCAGTTTTGAACACGTCAGCGCCAGCAACTTTGAAGTTTGCTACTGTATCGATTGCACCGATGTTGGAACCAACACTTACTGTCTCAACGCCAGTTGCAGTTGCAGACAGGTTGATAGTATCAACGCCAGCTGCTGTGCCGGTTACTGTTACTGCTGTACCTGCTGTACCCAACAGATTCACTGTTTGCCCGCCTGCACCCAGAACTACTGTGTCAGCAAATGCGCCTTTAGCGTAGTTCAGAGTTACACCAGCACCACTTTCGTTAGTGAAGGTGTAGCCAGTTGCTGCAGAGCCAGTGACGTTGATTGTTTCTACGCCTGTGACCAGAGCAGTGATGTTCAAGTTAGCACCGATAGCACCGATGTTCAGTGTATCTGCACCCAAGCCGCCGTCCAGCGTTGTTGCACCGGCGATTTGTGTTGCTGTGTAGTTGAATGTATCGTTACCTGTGCCACCAACAACGCTCACTGTGTTAGTACCAGCAGTGAATGTGTTAGTACCGTTAGCCAGAGTGAAGCGTTCGATCGCTGCGTTAGCAACGATAGTACCAGCTGTAGTCAGAGCGATAGTTTCTGTGTTGCCAGCAGAAACTGCACCTGTGAAGCCATTGTACTGAGCTGCTGTCATGGTGTACACGCCAGTTGCTGCCAATGTCAGGTTTTCAAAGCCAGTGATGTTGGAACCAGCAACATTAGCGCCAGCTGCCAATACCAGTGTATCTGTACCTGCACCTGCGCTGAAAGTACCAGCGTAAGTGAATGCTCCCAATGTCAGGTTGTTAGTACCTGTACCCAGATTAACGTTACCAGCAGCGAAGGATGTACCAGCACCTGTCACGTTCACACTGTCGTCACCTGTGCCGCCGTTCACTGTAGTGATACCAGTGGTAGTTGCACCGAAAGTGATAGCGTTAGTTGCGTTCGCCAGGTTCAGAGTCTTGATGTTAGTGATAGTGCCACCTGCTGTACCGTTGCCGATAGCAACAGAAGCTGCATCACCCAGAGTGATCGCATCAGTGTCACCCAGATTACCGTTGACAGTTGTACCATTCAGAGTTGCAGTCAAGCCTGTGAAGTTATCGTTTACGCCTGCAACGCTATTGAATGTACCGCCAGCTGTCAGTGCTGTAGGAGACAAAGCAGAACCGCCACCATTCACTGGGTTAGTACCAACAACACCTGTTGTTACTGTTGCGCCGCCAGATACGAACACTGCATTGCTGACAGTCGTGTTGTTCACGCCACCACCAGTTGCATTGGAAGAAGACGTT
>NZ_JBMPPJ010000050.1:0-3039 GCF_049339865.1 Undibacterium sp. TC9W
CCCCAAATTTGGACCTCCACTTATAGAATGTGGCTCCACTGATACCATGTTCACGACATAGTTCCGGCACTGGTGAGCCTGCTTCTGCCTGTTTCAATATGGCGATAATCTGGCTATCGCTGAATCTAGATGTCTTCATGTAAAACTTCCTCAAAATCTCAATTAAGAAAATTCTACTTTTAAATGCGATTAATTTCCGGGGGGATTACCAAACCTCCGGCTTTGCCGGAGGTAATTTAATTGAAACTGTGGGGTGCGGACAATAACTTGGAATGGTTTTAGATGCAAATCAACACAATTAGGCTATTTGATTCGAAATATGACATCAACGGCCGACCTCAACTTTAAAGGGGGAATAGAAAATAAGTCTTCCCCAATTGCTTTGCGGCGCTCAACTTCTGAATAAGAAGTTGATTTCTCACTCACCAATCCAATTGCGGTACTTAGATTTTTAAGCTTTCCTTCAGTGATTGCCGTTACTGCACCCAAGCGCTTGCCATAGGCGCTCAACAATCCACTGGCTTTTCTTTGAGCGTCTTTGGCCGCCTCAATAGACAAATCCAATTCAATTTGGTCTCGTAAAGTGGAATCGAAAGAGGTTTCAACTTTATCGATGTTACTCAACTTGAGAAGGGAAAACATAATGGCTTGCCAATTTTTCAGGTCACGTATTTTGAGAACAACTCTATAACTCAGTTGATAAATTGGCTCAGCCGTATTTGGGTTAGCAACATCTTTTTTCATCTCTTTTCTCGCGTCGCGAATAATCATGTCTTCTTCCTGTATACCTTGCAGTGCAACTATAGACTTAATTTCCGACACTCGCGCCATCGCGATGGAAAGCGCCTTTTCTGAATCAACATCGCTAACGTTGACGTCAAAATTGATTTCTCCAAAGTCTGGATTTACCTGTATATAGGCGATACCTGTACTATGAATAAACGGATAATCTGGTAATTGAGATGCAATTCCCGAATTATGAAAACACAACGCGATAACAAGGAAAAGTATTTTCTTAATCGCAGTGGCGAAATCTTGAAATGAGCGAGTTAGCATAATCCGTTTGTTCAGAACGAGGGGTTGAAAAAAACAAAAACTTAATAGAGATTAATATTATTCTTTTAACAATTACAAATCAAGCTCAATTTATAAATTTGCTGAGTCAGGAAGTTCGTAGGTCACTACATGTTGATTTGCACTGAAAATTGCCCCTAGGAAGTGCAGCGTAAAACTTGGACTGGTTTATGCCGTGAATCCGAAGCTTTCTCGGTATTCGAGGGGGCTGAGTGAGCCGAGGGATATTTTAACGCGCTTTTCGTTATACCAGCGAATATAAGAATCAACTACCTGGGAAAAATGGGGTCAGTTCTAACATTCCAACATTTGCAATCGTGCTTTAGCCATTATGTTTTGTTTTACACATGGTCAGACCACTACGTTTAGAATTTGCTGTAGTTTTGTATCACATGACGTCGCGAGGTGTTTGTATAGTAAAGTCCAAAGCAAAGCCATGCGGCGTTTTTGCGTACTGGTTTGGAAAATGTTGGAATGTTAGAACTGACCCCAATTTTTGCCTAAATGGAAAACAGAAGGCGTACAAATTAAATTAGAAGGAACGGGAAATCGGTATATAAATGATAAGCAAGGGGTGGTAAATACACTTTTGGGTACAGGTAAAGGGCTAGAGTTATTTAATGCAGGCATTGAAAAGGCCGAAGTATTAGGTACAAAACCTTATGGTTCCAAAAAAACAAAATTCACAGATGCGGATTTGAATCATTTTTAGGAAGAAATAAATATGTTTTTGAATTTCAATTTATCCGCAAATTTCGATCCAGGGAAATTTAAATTGGTTTACCAACTTGAACGATACTTGCAAGAACATCCCGATGATATGAGAGATGTTCAATTGCTAACTTTGAATGATGAAAAGCCCTACGCGGGGCTGAAAGGCGTACAAGGTCTTTATGGTAGCGATGAGTGGTGGACAAATATTCGGAATGGTGTAATTCCAAGTGAGCAAGTCACCGCCCAAATCTCGGACATTTTTGCGGTTGGTTTTCCTGGTGATAATAATCCAGCGACTGAATTGCAACTTCTTTTGACCGACGGTAGTTATAAATTATTAACCATGAAAGCAAATGATCCTAAGGATTTTAAATTGTTTAAAATTGGATGCCAAATTATGACATTTCATGCATTTAATGAATTGAAAAATCCTTCAAGTTATTTTGGGAAACCATACCCAATCTTAATTGAAATTGCAGTATCGGTAGATTAAATTTGACTGTTATAAATTTGCTCAACATACGTGTGGAAGGTAGTCCGCAATTTTTCAAGAAATGGTGAGCAAATTTGAAAACTTTCTTAACAAGCTTTGTCGAGTTGCTGGTGATAAATTTATTGATTGTCGGTTTTGTATCTTCGTCAATCTCACCCGAATCGAAGCTTAGGGTTGAATATATGCTTTTGATAGTGGGGTACTTTTCACTGGCACAAGCTTTTTAAGTCAATATAAAACTAATTATTTATGCGTTTTGTTTTTATTAAAAATGTACAATTTAAGGAAGCTTCGAATGAGTGAAAATTCTAAAATCCTCAACTATGGTCACAGGCCATATCTAGCTCCTGCAATTCCAAATACTCCGCTAGAAATTTGTGTGCCGGATACCGTTCAGTTACCAGAACCCCCCACGTTTGCCGGTAAAACCATCTCATTTTTGATGGCTGCTAAGAAAGATGTTAATACTATCGAGTATGCTGAAGATGAAGGTGAAATTAATTCAAGTGATGAAGAACTTAAGCAGTTTTTGTTATCTGTTGAAGAAACTAAAATGATGGGGAAGCTCTTGGCGCACTGTAAGTCAATCATGTTTGCAGTTGGTGATGGAGGTGCGTTAGGGCACATGACACGGCGTTTGTCAACGTAGTTGTCGCGTCATTTCATGCTACATGCAGTGATACTTCTGGCTCAATCCGTTCCGGATTAAGCCAGACCTGATTCGCCAACTCCCAATTTCTGGTGTGTTGTGTCCACCG
>NZ_JBMPPJ010000051.1:0-3038 GCF_049339865.1 Undibacterium sp. TC9W
ACCTCAGCCACCTACGACGTCACCACCCACATCCTGACCGTCACCGGCACCGGCCTCGTCAGCACCCTCGGTGCCACCAATGACATTACCGTCTCTGCCCTGACCATCAAAGGCGAAGGCGGTGTCGTCCGGACTTTGTCGACCACCGGCAACGTCGAAGTCACCTCCGCCACCAGCTTTGCTGTAACACTGGCCGGTGCCGACCAAAATGCCGTTCAAGGCCTGTTTAACAAGAACGGCACGACCTCAACCGGTGGTACCACCTACAACCTGGCCGCAGCAGACGACTGGGACAGCGTCATTACCGGTGGCGACATCGCTGTCACCACGGCCCCGATTACCGTCTCCAATGTCGCAGTGCCGACCATCACCTCCTCGGTCTACAACGCCAGCACCGGCTTGCTGACCGTCACAGGTACCGGCCTGACCGGTCTGACAGGGGCAAACAACGACATCGTTGCCAACAAATTCAGCCTGCAAGGCGAAGGCGGGGCCAGCTACACCCTCACCACCACCAGCAATGTCGAGATTACCTCCGCCACCTCCTTCACAATGACGCTCAGTGCTGCGGACAGGTTGGGTGCCAATCTCATCATGAACAAGAATGGCACCAGCTCCACCAGTGTCAATACGTACAACCTGATCGCGAACGAAGACTGGAATGCCGGTGCCGATGCAGCTGTCGTCATTGCCGACCTGACCGGTAATAACGTTACCGTTACCAATGTGGTGGCACCTACCGTCACCTCGGCTACCTACAACGTCGGCACGGGCGTGCTGGTCGTCACAGGTAATAACTTCCTGAGCCTGACAGGGGCCAACAATGACATTACCGCCAACCGTATCCGCTTCCTGGGCCAGGGTGCCTTTAACTACACCCTGACCAATACCCCGAATATAGACATCACCTCCAACACCAGCTTCACCATGACCATGAGTGTCACCGACAAGGCGCAACTGGCACTGAGGCTCAACAAGGATGGCAATGCTTCCAGTGACGGCACCACCTACAACATCGGCATGCTGGAAGACTGGAATACCGGTGCCGCTACTGCTGTCGTCATCGCTGATCTGTTTGGCAATTTCATTACCGTCACCGGTAACAACGTCGCTCCCGTCATCGGTGGTGTCGTCGCTGGCCAGACCGTGACCGAAACCACCACGGTTTCTCCGTTTGCAGCGGTCACCATCACCGATCCGGATGTGGGTGCTTCCGAAACCATCATCATCAGCCTCGATACCGCAGCCAAAGGCGCTTTCACCGCTGCCTCCCTGGCAGCCACAGGTTTCTCAACCGCCGATGGTGGCCTGACCTATACCCATGCAGCCGGTACCCCGGCTGCCGTTGAGGCAGCTATCCGTGGCCTGGTGTTCCAGCCGGCTGCGGGCCGTGTCCCTGTAGGCGGCACAGAAACCACCACCTTCACCATCAGCGCCAATGATGGTATTGCTTCTGCCGTACTCAATAACACCACCACCGTGATTGCGACGGGTGTCAATGCCGCGCCGACCAATATCACCTTGTCAAATGCTGCTGTCCAGCAGGGTTCTGCTGACAATACCAGTGTGGGTACTTTGACAGCGGTTGACCCGAATCCGGGTGATACCGCCAGTTTTACCCTGGTGAGTGGTAATGGGACGAATGACAAGGACAACAGTAAATTCACCATCTCGGGCAATACTCTGGTGGCGAAGAACCCTGTGGGCATGACACCGGGCAATTACAGTATCTTTGTGAGAGCCACGGATGCCATGGGTTCTGCCTATGAAAAGAACTTCATCATCGCCGTTGGTGACAATGTCGCTCCAACCGCGACCGGTATTACCCGCATCCAACCTGAAAACACCAGCCTGGGCACGATAGACTACAAAGTCACGTTCAGTGAAGCGGTGACGGGCGTGAATGCGGCAGCCTTTGTACTGGCCACTACCGGCAGCGCAACGGGGACCATCAGCAATGTCACGCAGCTTGATCCTTCTACCTATAGCGTCAGGATCACGGGATTGACCGGTGATGGGACACTGGGCCTGAATCTGAAGAATGCCGGTACTGGCATTGTGGATACGTCCAGCCTGGCCCTGAATGGTGGCTTTACCGGGCAGTTGTATCAGGTCGATCATACGGCGCCGACGACGGGTATTGGTTCCGTGCGCCTGTCGAATGATGATGGTGTCAGTGGCACTGACTTCATCACCACCATCAGTGACCAGGCCATTTCCGGCAACCTCACCGCAGGTCTGGCAGTGGGCGAAACCGTACAAGTCTCGCTCGACAATGGTGCCAACTGGATTAATGCGCTGGCGACCATCGGTGGCACTGGCTGGAGTTTGCCAAATCAATTGCTGAGTGGCAATAACACGCTCAAAGTCAGGGTGGTAGATCTGGCGGGCAATAGCGGGCCGACCTTCTCGCAGGCCTTCAGCATCAACCCTAATACTGACAATCCTGGCACGAGCGGCTCGGATGCGGATGGCGATGGCATCCTGCAGCGGGTAGAAGCAGAAGTGCCCAATTTACTGGGTGCTGGCAATGGCGATGGGAATGGTGACGGCATACCGGATCAGTCACAGAAGAATGTCAGTTCGCTGTTGTGGAATAGCAATACTGCCGCGAATAACCATTATGTGACGCTGGCGAACAATAACTTCCTGTCACAAACCAATGTGAACACCACGGTAGCGCCCGCCACACTGCCAGCAGAACTGAGCATGCAGTATGGCATGATCACTACCCAGCTGACTGGCCTGGCTGCGGGGCAGGAAACCACGATGTCGCTCTATACCGATGCGATGGGCCCGGTGAATGGCTACTGGGTACAGGACAAGGCTGGCACCTGGACGAATATCGCCACGAATATTGCGACAGTGAACGGCAAGCTGAAAGTGGACTTCAAGATCACGGACGGTGGCATCTTTGATACTGACGGCAAGGTTGATGGCAAAATCAGCCTCACTGGTGGCCTGGGCTTTAAAACCACGGTGCCAACCAATCCAAGCACTTCTTTGCCGGGCGACAAGGATGGTGATGGCATCCCGGA
>NZ_JBMPPJ010000052.1:0-2581 GCF_049339865.1 Undibacterium sp. TC9W
AACGTCTTCTTCCAATGCAACTGGTGGTGGCGTGAACAACACGACTGTCAGCAATGCAGTGTTCGTATCTGGCGGCGCAACAGTAACAACAGGTGTTGTTGGTACTAACCCAGTGAATGGTGGCGGTACAGCATTGAACCCAACAGCGCTGGTAGCTGGTCAAGTATTCAATAGCACATTGAACGTGAACGACAACTTCACAGGTTTGTCTGCAACTTTGAGTGGCACAACTGTCAACGGTAATGCTGGTGATACAGATGTCATCACTTTGAGCGATGCACTGACTGTTAATATCGGTAACGCTGGTACTGGTGGCACTATCACCAACATCAAGACACTGAACCTGGCTAACGGCGCTAACAACTTTGGTTTTGGCGCAGCTACCACTGGTATCACTACAGTGAACGGCGGTACAGGTGATGACACTGTTGACTTGACAGGTGCTGGTACTTCCTTCGCAGCTGGCAATGTGAATCTGGGTAGCGGTTCTAACACTCTGACACTGGGCGCACTGAACTACACGGGCACTTTCAGTGCAGGTTCAGGTGGTGATACATTGAAGGTAGTGAACTCAACTAATATTTCTGGTGCAAACGTGACTGGTTTTGAAGTACTCGACGTCGCCGCAGGTGGTGCTTCTGTGACGATGACCGCTGCGCAATACAACAGCGGCGCTGGAATCACTACAGCTACTGGTAACGATACAATTACATTAACAACTGCAGGTAGCATCATAGCTAGCACTCTGATTGAAAACTATGTTTTGGCAAACGGCACAAACGCGGTAACTTTTAATTCGGGAGCTGCTACTCAGACCTTTACTGGTGGCACAGGTAATGACACGTTCACTACTACCTTGTCCGGTCTGGCAAACAAAACCATCAATGCAGGTTTGGGTGCTGATACAGTAACAGTTACTAATGCCGTTAACATAGCATTCACCCTGGCAACGGCCGGCGCTGCCGGTGCCGCATTGAGTGGCGTTGACACAGTGAACTTCAATGCTGTGAACAACAATACAGTAACAATGTTCTCGGGTGCAGCAACCGTGAATACTGCTGGTGGTACTTTCATCCTGGGTTCTGGTGGCCAAACACTGACAGCAACTGGTGCAGTGACGGTAACTGGCGGTGCTGGCGCTGATACAATCACATTCTCTTCTGGTGCTGATACTATCATTGCTAGTGGCTCCACAATTGCTGCGATAGATACAGTGAATAACTTCAAACTTGCTGGTGCTGACGTGTTCAAGACGGGTACAGCGGCGACAAGTCTGAACTATCTGTACATTGCTACATCTGATGCCGCAGGTTTGGCGGCAGCACTGAGTACAGCGGCAGCCATTGCTGGGACGGCCCTGACGGCAAATACCCAGGCCTATCTGGTTACTGTCGGTTCTGGTGTCGCAGCGGGCACCTATGTTTTCCAAAATATTGGCAGCAACGTGGGAGCCGTGGATGCAACTGATTTTGTCGTTAAATTGACAGGCGCGACGGGCACTATTCTGGCTAGCGACTTTATTGTTTAGCTTGTCTAAGCGGTCAGTTTTGTGCGCCGCTAGCGGCCTTTGATGTACATGCGTGGACAAAACTTGGTGAGCGCCAATGTGCTCACCAAGGAAGCTTGTAGTGGCGGCAACTCTCTCAATTTCAATAGCAAATTGATTGCCGGAGAGGTAAGCCTGAGGAGTTCTTGCGATAAAGCTGAATTTGATCAATAGACTTAAAATCGCCAACCAGCTTTGCAGGGATGACAACCTAGCAAAAAAGCCTCATTCAACCAAGTTCACAGACTGGTATGACTAATTTCATTCTTCTGTAATCAGGCTCATATCCTTACACTTCAATCATGAATGAATCATTGACACCACCACTTGTAGATAAAGAGATCACCGTTGTCATTGCGGAGGACCATGCGCTGGTGCGCGATGGGCTAAAGATGCTGATCAGGGATATTCTTCCGCATTTGTGGACATAATTTTTCTGCTGGTCTGGAGAAAATAAAAACCTGTCAAGTTGGCGCAAGCAGCAAGACAGGTAATGACCAAAAAGCCTTTATGAAGTAATACGTGCGCAAATAAAAGATATCATCGCCCCTGAAAAACGCCATCTTTGTGATGGCGTTTTTTTGTCGAAAAATCTGTAAAGACTTCCTATTTGACCCGGTATCGCGAATGCCGTTGGATGGGCCATGTCATTGATAGTCAACTGTTCTGTTGACTCTTCAGAAAGGCCTTGGCTGGAAGCTTGTGGTTCGCTGTGTATGACTAATTTCACTCTTCACAGATCATTGTCAAATGCTTACCCTTGCCGATCGAAAGGAAACTGTGACCAGGCTGAATGAAGTTAGTGTTTTCATGAATTTATCTGAGATAGGTGAACACTCCAGCATGCATAGAAAGAAATAGAAAATTTCAGAAGTGAAAACCCTTCAGTAAATTTGTTAAAGGTCAAAAATGGCAAACACAGCAGCAGACATCCAAAAGCTTTACATCGCCTACTTCAACCGTCCTGCAGATCCAAATGGTCTGGCTTACTGGATGGCACAAGGCCTGACACTGAACCAAATCGCCGACAGCTTC
>NZ_JBMPPJ010000053.1:0-2402 GCF_049339865.1 Undibacterium sp. TC9W
GTAAGCATCCGGTGAAGTCATCTTGAAGTTAAGGGCTTAAGCGTAGATGATCGTGTCCACTTATTAAGTGGACACTTGTACATGATGGATGACGGAATCAATACGCCAAGACGGCGTCGGCGACACAGTGCCGAATTCAAGGCTCAGGTAATTCAAGCCTGCAAACAACCGGGTGTCTCAATTGCTGCCACGGCTTTGCGTTACCAGTTAAACGCCAATCAGGTCCGGATTTGGATCAAGGCTCATGATCAATTGGCGATAGAGTCAACGCAAACCGCACCGGTCGCACCAGTGTCCGAATTCATTCCAATTCCGTTGCCCGCACCGACGACGGTCTCCGCTACACCAGACATCGTCATTGAGATCAGGCGAGGGGCTGCCAACGTGACTCTGCGTTGGCCGAACGCTGCCGCTGCTGAATGTGCCAATTGGTTGCAGAATTGGTTACGATGATTCGCATTGATGCAATATGGCTGGCAACCGAACCAATTGATATGCGCGTCGGCATGGATACTGCTCTGGCCAGGGTAGTTAAAGTGTTCGGTGCAGCAAGGCCGCATCATGCCTACCTGTTTGCCAATAAGCGCTCGACCCGCATCAAAGTTCTGGTCTATGACGGATTTGGTATCTGGCTGGCAAGCCGCCGCTTGAATAAAGGTCGCTTCACTTGGCGCGATGACGGGACCGATATAGTCGGACTCAATCCCGAGCAATTAAGGGCATTAGTGACTGGCCTGCCTTGGGAGAATCTGGCCAACGGCCACATGATTTCGGTGCTGTAGTGCCGAGACTACCAAGTTGTAAACGACTGTAAACCTCTTTGATCAGATTACCTCTGCTCTGGCACACTGCCAGACATGAACTTTGCCACCTCCATCGAAGATTACACCAAGGAACAGCTGATTCAACTCCTGCTTCATCAGCAGGCAATGAATGCCAAACTGACCCATGAACTGGCCATTCTCAAGCGCCAGAAATTTGCAGCAACCAGCGAAGCCTATACCAGTGAGCAGCAACGTGAACTGTTTGAAACGCTCGACACTGACTTAGCGGCCGTCACGGCCGAAATTGAGCAATTGGTACTGACTCATCCCGCACCAGCAGAACCAAGCAAGCAGCAACCCAAACGTGTCCGGCTGCCGGTAGAACTGCCGCGCACTGATATTCATCACGAACCGGATTCAACGCTGTGCCGATGTGGTTGCCAAATGAAGCGAATCGGCGAGGATGTGTCCGAGAAACTCGATTACCAACCCGGCGTGTTCACGGTCGAACGCCATGTACGTGGCAAGTGGGTCTGCAATCCATGTGAAACATTGGTACAGGCGCCGGTTCCTGCGCAGATCATCGACAAGGGCATCCCGACCTCAGGATTGCTGGCACAAGTGCTGGTGGCCAAATATGCTGATCACTTACCTTTGTACCGCCAAAGTGGTATCTTCGAACGAGCAGGACTGGCCATTCCTGATTCCACGCTAGCCGAATGGGTGGGCCGTTGCGGTGTGGCGCTGCAGCCATTGGTGGATGCGTTAAAGCAAGAATTATTAACCGAACCTGTACTGCATGCCGATGAGACACCGCTGCCGATGCTCAAACCCGGAAACGGCAAGACACACCGCGCCTATCTGTGGAGTTATTGCAGCACTGCGCATAGTGGCATGAAGACGGTGGTATTCGACTTTGCGGAAAGTCGTGGTGGCAAGCATGCCGAACAATTCCTGGACCGGTGGCGGGGTACTTTCGTCTGCGATGACTTTCCAGGTTATAAAGCGCTGTTCAAATCCGGTATCACGGAGGCCGGCTGTATGGCGCACGCCCGACGCAGATTCCATGAGCTGTGGGCGAACCACAGCAGTCAAATCGCTGGTGAGGTACTGGATTTATTTGGTCGTCTCTATGACGTGGAGCGGGAAGTAAGCTTGCTCGACGAAGGGCAACGTCTGGCCGTTCGTCAGGCGCGGGCCAAGCCAGTTGCAGACTCCTTACATCAATGGTTGTTGATCCAACGCCAGCGAGTGCCCAGCGGCGGTGCTACATTCAAGGCAATCGAATATAGTTTAAATCGCTGGTCGGCGTTGACCCATTACCTCAATGACCCCCGAGTTCCGATCGATAACAATTGGGTTGAGAACCAGATTCGGCCCGTCGCATTGGGTCGGAAAAATTGGATGTTCGCCGGTAGCCTGCGGGCCGGCAAACGTGCAGCAGCAATCATGAGTCTGATCCATTCAGCCCGGCTCAATGGTCACGACCCTTACGGCTACATGAAGGACATACTGGAAAGACTACCGTTACAGCCATTCAGCCGCATCAACGAATTACTTCCTCATCACTGGCAACCAGCTCCATAATTTCCAGCATCACTAATGTGCTAGGTCAAGGTGTGACGGCCGGGCGCTTAC
>NZ_JBMPPJ010000054.1:0-2243 GCF_049339865.1 Undibacterium sp. TC9W
TTCGCCAGCTCTTTGGCCAGCGCCTGCAGTTTGCTTCTTTCCATTGCGTTTGTCGTCATTTTGGCAATTCCTCATTATAGGAGCTTCATCTGCCAGAATTACTTACACACTTTTATTTACAGGCTCTAAAAAATTTCACGACATGTGATGATATCTTTGCCATCCTGGATATTTTCACGAAAATCTGATTTCGATCCATGACAAAGACATATAAAAATGTCCTGAATGATATTTGAGGCGATCTGCTATCTCAATCAGCTATCCATTTGCGTTGTCAGGAACCGGTCCGGGGAAAGCAAAAATATCATTTCATTTGATTTGGCTGGCAATATTTCATCCAATCCATTTCCCTGTTCATTTTTCATCCCCAAGAACAACTTATTACTGTTACAGCCCTGCCCGCAATCTTAACTTGCATTTTAAGCATATTTGCATGCGCACCAACAATTTCATTTTTCTAATATGTCTTGCGATTGGCTCCAGACATACATTGAACGAAGCACTTCATCATGCATGACGAGCCAATCTCTGATTAAATTTACATATGCTATCTTCCCGAATTCAACATATTCAACGCATCATTTTTTTCCCTTATGAATCGTGAAGCGACGCCAGCCTGAATATCTGGTGCGCTACTCTTAAAATATGCCAACAATCCATCGGGACGCCTATCAGGTTTTCTAAGTCGAGTATCAATTTTTTTACCTGCTCTTTGTGTTCGGCCAGAAAGCCGATGATTTGTAATATCGTTGCAGCGATTTGCAGCATGACGTTTTCCTTAAAATTGGCAATTGCGCGTAAGTTGAATGCCGTCGATTGATTTGAAATAAGCGCGTGCGTAGTCAAGCGCGGAATGTGGTATCGAGTCCGGCGAGCGGGTTATCACTGTCGATGACTGTGGCATCAGACTGGTGCTGCAGCGTGGTGGTTGCCACCAGCGTTGATATTGTTGGCAGACTGTCGCTGAAGCTGTGATCTTCGATTGGAGCTGGCTGGTTTGTCTTTGCTGGCAGCAAGCCGGCTCTTTTAGAGGTGACGACAGGGAGCACGACGCCAACAAGGCTGACGATGCCAATAGCAAGGCCATTGAGCTGTTCAGGCGTGACAGAGAGGTGAAGGTCAAACGCGTTACCCAATTGAAGTGCCGCCCCCATTGCCGCAGCAAGGGCAGCAATTGAAATGCCGCCGTTTTTCCAGAGTTCGACATTGCTGACCTCGCTGCCTTTACGAAATAGGTTAATGATGGCGTTGATTTTTTCAAACATGGTCTGCCTCCCATAAAGCGTTGTTTGCCAGACGATTGATCCAACCCGCGCCAAAACTCGGCCAGTTGGATAATTTGGTATAAAACTGCATGCGGTGAGCCAGCATGCGCCTGGCCAGTTTGTCGGCATTGATCTTGTCTATGGCAGCCAATGTGATCGGGCCAACAATGCCATCTTCAGCAACACCAAGGGCGCGCTGCAACAGCCTCGTGGCAGTACCTGCCCCGCAATTAACGGCGCAGTCAAAAAATTCAAAGGCGACAGCGAGCGGCAATTGATCAAGATGATTGGCATCCCAAAAGTCACGTTTGTAAAGTGCTTTGGCTTGCTCTACGGTGAGTACTGCAATATCAAGCTTGGGGTAACTGCGCTGACTGATGCCAAACCGCGTCAGTTTGCCAGCGTCCAGAGGGTGATTACTGGTGCCGCCTTCGTTTTTCAGTACCGGGGCAACGGAGAGATCAAAGTTGTTCATGCTGATGTTCCTTCCATCGTTGTTCTGCTTCCTGTCTTTCTATCTCAGCCGTCTGCAGGCTGACCCAGCGCTGACGCAGTAGGATCAGTGAAATGGCGATGCCTATGAGCATGGATGCAATCGACAAATAGCCCTGAATTTCGGCTATTGAAGTCAGGGGAGCAATTGCCGTCGTAATCGCTGGCACTGCAAGGGCAGTTTTTGGGTTATTGGTAACAGCCTCGGCTACCTGACTGGCAGCGGCTTCGGCGTGTTCTGGAATATTCATAAGTAAGATCCTTGCAAATATGAGGAGCGTCATTGAGGAGGGTGGCAATGCAACTGACGCGTTCGCGTCTATTGCATTCAAGTACCCCCTCCGGTTTGCCCTATGGGATATTCGGCAGCAATGGCGTCAGGGAAGCCTTTCAAGCCATCGACACAGGCGATCAGGATATCCTGCACGCCCCGGCTCTTGAGTTCTGTCAGCACGGACAGCCAGAACTTGGCACCTTCATTCTCCG
>NZ_JBMPPJ010000055.1:0-1660 GCF_049339865.1 Undibacterium sp. TC9W
CGGCGTTTGTCAACGTAGTTGTCGCGTCATTTCATGCTACATGCAGTGATACTTCTGGCTCAATCCGTTCCGGATTAAGCCAGACCTGATTCGCCAACTCCCAATTTCTGGTGTGTTGTGTCCACCGTTGAGGATGGCGGCGTTTGGCCTCGCTATAAACCTGCTGGCGCTGCTTTAGCACGACTGTAGCCTGCCCATTATGGCGTTGGGCTGGCGTGACAAACTTCAAGCCGCTGTGCTTATGGTCTTGATTGTACCAACGAACAAATTTCTGTACCCATGCCTGTGCTTCTTCCAATGTCGCGAACGGTTTGTCCGGGTAGTCTGGACGGTATTTGCAGGTCCGGAACAGGGACTCTGCATAGGCGTTATCGTTGCTCACACGTGGCCGGCTAAATGACGCAGCTACGCCCAGATGTTCCAACGTGGCGAGCATGGTGGAGCCCTTCATCGCACTACCGTTATCCGAATGCAGCACCAGCCTGCGTCCTGCCAAGCCTTCTGCCAAACTGGCACGGCGTATCAGGCGTGATGCCAGCTCTGCTGATTCTGCCCGATGGACTTCGTGACCAACGATCTTACGGCTGAAGACATCCATGATCATGTACCAATAAAAATACTGGCCTTTGACTGCAGCTGGTAGCCAGGTAATATCCCAGCTCCAGACTTCGTTAGGGCCGTGGGCGCAATGGCTGGTCAACACCCGGCTGGAGGGTTTCTTGGCTCTGCCGCGGTGATGTTGCTGTGATGCTTGTTTCAATACACGGTAAAAACTCGACTCTGAGGCCAGATATTGGCCACGATCCGCTAGCGTGGGAACGATCTGGCTTGGCGGCAAGCTGGCGAATTCTTCGCTATTGGCAACGGCAAGAATCTGGGCGCGTTCACCATCCGTCAGTTTGTTGGCCGGCGCTGGCCTGACGCTGGTGGTGCGGCGGTCTGCCGCCACAGCATCGTCACCTTCCCGCACCCAACGCTGGACGGTGCGCGCACTAAGTTCCAGCACGGCACAGGCTTGTTCCAGACGGCTACCAGCCTCCACTGCTTCTCTGATCAATGTAATACATAAACGGCGATCCGGGACACTGATCAGTCTTCCTCTTTGTCTCCCCAGATCGCCTGGGCTTTTTTTCTGAGTATCAATAACGCTGCGGCTTCGGCCAGCGCCTTGTCCTTGCGCAACAATTCTTTCTCCAATTGCTTTATACGCTTCTTGTCACCTTTGGACTGCTCACGCTGATCCCGTGTCTGCTGCTCTGCATGGGTGTTGGCTGTCAGACAGGCCATCTTCCAGGCTGCAATTTGTTCTATAAATAAACCTTTGCGACGGCAGTACTCTGCCAGTTCAGCCTCATTCAACGCTGCTGTTTCGAGTACAACCGCAAACTTGTCTTCTGAGCTCCATTGCTCTGCATTCTTTCCGCTACCTGGCACCACTATTCCTTGTTTCCTAACCTGACGTCGCCAAGTATAAAGTGTTTGCTCTGTAATTCCGCTTTCTCGTGCCAATTCCGATATCTTTTTATTCTCCGGCGGCATCATCCTCTTCAGGATCGCCTCTTTCCGTTCCTCTGAATACTTTTTCACTTGATCTCTTTTTCCCGCCCCCGATATGATTTCTATTTATCGGATGACGCGACAACTATTCTGACATCGGGGG
>NZ_JBMPPJ010000056.1:0-1524 GCF_049339865.1 Undibacterium sp. TC9W
CCGGCACCAACCTGGTTAAAACGATAGGTGCAACGAATGATGTCACCATTTCCAAGCTGACCATTACCGGTGAAGGCGGTGCGACCCGTACACTTTCCACTACTGGCAATGTCGAAGTGACTTCTGCAACCAGCTTTACCTTCACTCTGGCCGGTGCTGATATTGCTTCAGTCGATGGCCTGCTCAACAAGAACGGCACATCCTCCGCCAGCAGTTCAACGACTTACAATCTGGCGGCAGCCGATGACTGGAACAGCGTCATCACTGGTGGCAATATCCAGGATTTAACTGGCAACGGCATCACCGTGTCCAATGCTGCACCTAGCATCATCAGCTCTACTTACGATGCAGCGACTGGCATATTGTCCGTCTCGGCAGTCAACATCGTCGGTGGTGACACCATCGATGTCAGCAAACTCTCTATCACAGGTCAGGCTGGCTCCTACACCCTGACCAGCGCCAACGTCACCGCCAGCAGCAGTACCGCCTTTGCAGTCAATCTGAACGCTACCGACAAATTGGCCATCAACGGCATCTTGAACAACAACGGCACCACCGCCGTTGATACCACCACATTTAACCTGGCCGCTGCCGCTTCCTGGGACGCCACCACCGCATCCAGTGCAGATTTGACCGGCAATGCCGTGACCGTCTCCAACGTCACCGCACCAACGATCACCTCAGCGACTTATGACGGTACCACCCACGTCTTCACCGTGACCGGCACCAACCTCGTTAAAACCATCGGTGCGACCAATGACGTCACCATGTCCAATCTCACCATCACTGGTGAAGGCGGTGCAACCTACACCCTGTCCACCACTGGCAATGTTGAAGTCACCTCCGCCACCAGCTTTACCTTTACGCTGGCGGGTGCAGATATCGGTGGTGTCGATGCCCTGTTGAACAAGAACGGCACCTCCTCTGTCAGTTCCACTACCTACAACCTGGCTGTTGCCGATGACTGGAACAGCGTCATCACCGGTGGCAATATCCAGGATTTGACTGGCAATGGCATCACCGTCTCCAATGCTGCACCGAGCATCATCAGCTCCAGCTATGATGCAGCCACAGGTATTCTGAGTGTCACCGCCGTCAATATCGTCGGTGGCGACACCATCGATGTATCGAAGTTATCCTTGGTCGGTCAGGGTGGTGGTTCTTATACCTTAACCAGCGCCAACGTCACCGCCAGCAGCAGTACCGCCTTTGCCGTGACCCTGAACGCTGCCGATAAACTCGCCGTCAATGGTTTGCTCAACAAGACTGGCACCACTGCTGTTGATGCCACGACATTTAACCTGGCCGCTGCTGCTTCCTGGGACGCCACTACGACTTCCAGTGCTGACCTGACCGGCAATGCCGTCACAGTATCGAACGTATCTGCCCCAACGATTACCTCAGCCACCTACGACGTCACCACCCACATCCTGACCGTCACCGGCACCGGCCTCGTCAGCACCCTCGGTGCCACCAATGACATTACCGTCTCTGCCCTGACCATCAAAGGCGAAGGCGGTGTCG
>NZ_JBMPPJ010000057.1:0-1425 GCF_049339865.1 Undibacterium sp. TC9W
CCTTCACTCTGGCCGGTGCTGATATTGCTTCAGTCGATGGCCTGCTCAACAAGAACGGCACATCCTCCGCCAGCAGTTCAACGACTTACAATCTGGCGGCAGCAGATGACTGGAACAGCGTCATCACTGGTGGCAATATCCAGGATTTAACTGGCAACGGCATCACCGTGTCCAATGCTGCACCTAGCATCATCAGCTCTACTTACGATGCAGCAACCGGCATATTGTCCGTCTCGGCAGTCAACATCGTCGGTGGTGACACCATCGATGTCAGCAAACTCTCTATCACAGGTCAGGCTGGCTCCTACACCCTGACCTCTGCCAACGTCACCGCCAGCAGTTCAACTGCTTTTGCAGTCACTCTGAACGCTACCGACAAATTGGCCATCAACGGCATCTTGAACAACAACGGCACCACCGCCGTTGATACCACCACATTTAACCTGTCCGCTGCCGCTTCCTGGGACGCCACCACCGCATCCAGTGCAGATTTGACCGGCAATGCCGTGACTGCCTCCAACGTCACAGCACCAACGATCACATCAGCGACCTACAACGGCAGCACCCACGTCTTCACCGTCACCGGCACCAACCTCGTTAAAACCATCGGTGCGACCAATGACGTCAACCTGACCAAGTTCACCATCACTGGTGAAGGTGGTGCGACCTATACACTGTCCACCACCGGCAATGTTGAAGTCACCTCCGCCAACAGCTTTACCTTTACACTGGCGGGTGCAGATATCACTGGTGTCGATGCCCTGTTGAACAAGAACGGCACCTCCTCTGTCAGTTCCACTACCTACAACCTGGCCGTTGCCGATGACTGGAACAGCGTCATCACCGGTGGCAACATCCAGGATTTAACTGGTAACGGCATCACCGTTTCCAATGCCGCGCCAAGCATATTGAGCTCGACCTACGATGCTGCGACTGGCATATTGTCCGTCTCGGCAGTCAACATGGTTGGTGGTGACCTCATTGATGTCAGCAAACTCTCTATCACAGGCCAGGCTGGCTCCTACACCCTGACCAGCGCCAACGTCAACGCCAGCAGTGCAACTGCTTTTGCAGTCACCCTGAACGCCGCCGACAAACTGGCCATCAACGGCATCCTGAACAACAACGGCACCACCGCCGTTGATACCACCACATTTAACCTGGCCGCTGCTGCTAACTGGGACGCCGTTACCGCATCCAGTGCAGATTTGACCGGCAATGCCGTGACTGTATCGAATGTCACCGCACCAACGATTACGTCTGCGACTTACGACGGTACCACCCACGTCTTCACCGTCACCGGCACCAACCTCGTTAAAACCATCGGTGCGACCAATGACGTCACCATGTCCAATCTCACCATCACTGGTGAAGGCGGTGCAACCTACACCCTGTCCACCACTGGCAATGTTGAAGTCACCTCCG
>NZ_JBMPPJ010000058.1:0-1403 GCF_049339865.1 Undibacterium sp. TC9W
GGTACAGTTGAATTCTCCTTCGGCAACGGCACATTGCTCGGCGCCAATGCAGCAACACTGAACCTGTCCGACGTCCAAGTTGGTACAGTCAACATTGGTCAAAACGTTTCCGGCACATCCGCCGCAGGCGTAGGCAACCAAGGTTACGAAACACTGACCATCAACAGCACAGGCAACACCAACAACATCGGCATCTTGAACCTGCCAATGGACACAGGTACAGCAGGCAAAGTCGTTATCACTGGCGACAAAGACCTCACACTGGCCCAAACATCCAATGTTGTTAATGGTGTAACAACCATTGAATCCACCAACTTCTCCGGTGGTATCCTGCAAGCTGCAGGCCGTTTGTCCGCGATTGATGCATCCGCATTCAAAGGCAACCTGACCCTGAACCTCGGCAATGGCATCTTCACCACTGGTAAAGCTGACACATCCGGTTCCGTTCAAAACGTCACAGTCACTGGTGGTTCTGGTAACGACACATTCTACCTGGCAGACACAGTAGAAACAGGCGACAGCATCACAGGCGGCGACGGTACAGATACTCTGGTTATCGTCAACGGCGGTAACGTCACAGCCGGTGCAGCTGGTTCCTCCATCATCACCAAAGTAGAAGCACTGCAAGTGTTGTTGAACAATGCAACTTCTGTTGTTGACTTTGCCAAACTGCCAGACGTCACAGGCGTATTGGTTCGCAACGTCTCCAACACCAACGTAGCTGCTCCTGCTAACTCAGCACCAGTTGCCGGTACAGACGTGTTCACACTGAACAACCTCACAGTTGGTCAAGCTGCTGCCATCACGATCAAACACAGCGACACAGGCTCCAACGCCATCGGCCAATCCACCATCAACGCCAATCTGGCCGTTGCTACTGGCGCATCCGACACCGTTGCAGTAACGATCGCTGAAGGCTTGAACGTTGACCCACGTTTCAACTTCGTGTTGAACACCAACGCCGTAGAAAACATCACTCTGGTGGATGCTGATACAGAATCCAACACAGTTGCTCTGGCCAACGTTGCTGCCCACACAGGCACCATCACTATTGGTACAACAGCAGGTGCTGGTTCCACAACAACCTTCCTGAACCTCGACACAACAGTGGCTGGTAACGGTGGTTTGTACCGTATCGACACAACAGGCGGCGCAGCAGCTAACATCGCTGGCGTACAAGAGTTGTCCAAAACAGCTGGCCAGATCAAACTGGTTGCTGGCACGATCGATGCATCCGCAGAAACAGCCAGCGTCATCATCCGCGTTTCCACAAGCGGTGCTGCCAACGGCGCGCAAAACATCAAGATGGGTGCTGGTAACGACACAGTTACTTTCGATAACCTGCAAGACACACGTGCTGGCCTGACAATCTCCGACACAGTCGTAGGTGGTGCTGGTACAGA
>NZ_JBMPPJ010000059.1:0-1281 GCF_049339865.1 Undibacterium sp. TC9W
TGAGCTTGCCCGCATAAAACGTATCCCTTACTGAGGGTTTAAAATTCAGTTAAGGAGAGAAGCATGTCACAAAACAAACGAGCACGCTATTCGCAGGAATTCAAGATTGAGGCGGTCAGGTTGGTGCGAGGTGGGCAAAGCATTGCTGCAGTCGCTCAAACACTCGGAATAGCCGATCAAACGTTACACAATTGGGTCAAAGCTGACGAGCAAGGCAAACTTGCAGTAGCGTCAACCAAGCCCGTCAGTGCTGAGCAAATGGAAATTAGCCGGCTACGAGCCGAACTGGCGCGGGTCAAGATGGAGCGAGATATCCTAAAAAAAGCTACAGCGTACTTCGCCAAGGAGTCGATGTGAAGTACGCCTGGATAATGCGCAACAAGAGTTGCTGGCCGATTTCCCTGCAATGCGAAATTCTCGGAGTAAGCCAAAGCGGCTACCACGAGCACTTCGCAAGACAGGCGACGCCACAGCAACGCAAACATCTCAGCAACGATGCGCTGCTGGTGCATATCAAGGCCATTCATGCGAAAACCAAGCAAGAATATGGATGGCCCAGGATCTGGAAAGCGTTGCGGGTACGTGGCATCCCTGTAGGTAAAGAGCGTGTGCGCAAGTTGATGCAACTGCACAGCATTAAAGCCCGCGCCAAGCGTAAATACAAAGCGACGACCGACTCTAATCACAGCTTGCCGATTGCACCAAACCTGCTCAACCGACAGTTTGCTGTCGATCAACCCAACCGCGTCTGGACCAGCGATATCACGTATATCGCTACAGATGAAGGCTGGCTATACCTGACAGCAGTGATCGACCTGTTCAGTCGTCAGGTTGTGGGCTGGTCCATGAAGCCGCATATGAAGACAGAACTGGTCAGTGATGCCTTGCGTATGGCTTGGTTCCGGCGCCGTCCGGAGGCCGGATTAATCTTCCATTCGGATCGAGGCAGCCAATATTGCAGCCATGAATTCCGGTCAGCGTTACAGGCATACGGTATGCAGTCGTCCATGAGTCGTCGTGGCAATTGTTGGGACAACTCCCCAACAGAGAGTCTGTGGGGTTCACTCAAGACAGCACGTATTCATGGCAGGCGGTTTGAAACACGTCGCGCTGCCATGGACGAGATCGTGGACTGGTTGACGTTCTATAATCATGACCGATTACATTCAACCTTGAATTACGTCAGTCCAATGCAGTTTGAAAGAAATTGGCTAGCCAGTCAGTCCCGGCAGGCAGCATAATGTGCCCGGCTAAGGGATACGTTAGTTAGGGGCAAGCTCA
>NZ_JBMPPJ010000060.1:0-966 GCF_049339865.1 Undibacterium sp. TC9W
CTGCTGTAACTGCATCAGTAACTGTTACTGTATCGGTACCCAAACCAGCATTGATTGTTTTCCATGCCAGGTTAGCGTAAGTTGTAGTGAACGCGTCATTACCTGTGCCGCCAGTGAAAGTTTGGTTCACAGCAGTAGTAGCCAGTGTTACAGCATTTGTACCATTAGCCAGAACGAAGTTCTCAATCACTGCACTACCTGTGATAGTACCAGCAGTTGACAAAGTAACTGTTTCAGCATTAGTACCAGCTGCAGTACCAGCCGCTACGATTGTACCTGTAGCAGCAGCAAATTGTGCTGCTGACATAGTTACAGAACCACCTGTAGTGATTGTCAGATTTTCAAAACCAGTGACATTCGCGCCGCCGATATTGGAAGCTGTACCCAGAACCAATGTATCTGTACCTGCACCTGCACTGAAAGTACCAGTGTAAGAGAAGTTACCCAATGTCAATTGGTTAGCACCTGCGCCCAGGTTCACATTACCAGCTGCGAAGGAAGCACCAGCACCTGTTACGTCAACTGTATCTGCACCTGTGCCGCCATTGATGGTAGTGATACCAGTTGTTGTATTGAAGATACTGACAGAGTTAGTTGCATTTGCCAGGTTCACAGTCTTGATGTTAGTGATCGTACCGCCTGCTGCTGCGTTACCGAAAGCGATAGCAGTAGCTGCATCACCCAGAGTGATGACATCTGTATCACCAGCATTACCGTTGACAGTTGTACCATTCAGAGTTGCAGTCAAGCCTGTGAAGTTGTCGTTCACGCCTACAGTGCTATTGAATACTTGACCAGCTACCAGCGCTGTTGGAGTCAATGCTGTACCACCACCGTTGACTGGGTTAGTACCAACAACACCTGTTGTTACTGTTGCGCCGCCAGATACGAACACTGCATTGCTGACAGTCGTGTTGTTCACGCCACCACCAGTTGCATTGGAAGAAGACGTTGTGTCGATAACCA
>NZ_JBMPPJ010000061.1:0-953 GCF_049339865.1 Undibacterium sp. TC9W
ATCGACGGCGACCTGACAGGTGCAGCACTGGGCGACACTATCGCTCTGGGCGCGTCTGAATGGACGAACGTTTCCGGTTTCGAAACAATCCGTCTGGTTGGTACATCCAACAACGCCGGTGTTGACGGTGCAGGTAACTACCGTCTGACATTGACAGATGCCCTGATCGCTGCCAACAACAACGCAGGTGTTCTGGCCATCGTCAACGACAACGACACAGCCAATGATGCCAACAATGCAGCAGACACAGCTGGTACAGCCGTTGAAAGCGCAGTCGTCATCGACGCACGTACACTGAGCGCCACAAGCCGCTTCAGCTACAACGGCGAAGAAGGTGCAAGCCGCACAGCCGACCGTATCATCTTCTCTGATGCCAACTTCAATGGTTCCCACGCGATCAACGGTGGTGCAGTGGATAACAACACCACCAACAACAGCCAAAAGAACGACGACGTTATCGAACTGCGTAATGCAACAAACGCTTCCATCGGTGACTTCAACGGTATCAGCAACATCGGTAACATCGAACTGACCAACGACACAGCAGTAACACAAGTGTCCCAAATCCAGTTGAACGATACGATCGTTGATGCACTGGTTGACGGCTACCAAGCTGCTAACACAACAACACACGTAGAACGTCTGACTATCCGCGCACTGGACAACGTCAACGTTGCTAACGCCACTGTTGGTGTATCGATCGATGCAGGCGCATTGACAGCACAATCTGCTCTGGACGTGACTCTGGCCCGTGGCGCCAACTTCCTGAGCCTGGGTGCTGGTAATGACCGCGTGGTATTGCTGGGTAACTATGTTGCCGGTACTTACAACGTGACAGAAAACGGTGTGAACCTGAATGCACAGTCCACAGCGACTGCAGTTGCTCGCGTTGTTACAGACACGATCAACCTGGGTACAGGTAACGATACACTGGTTACTTACGGTGCGATCAA
>NZ_JBMPPJ010000062.1:0-835 GCF_049339865.1 Undibacterium sp. TC9W
AGATTCAGCGATAGCCAGATTATCGCCATATTGAAACAGGCAGAAGCAGGCTCACCAGTGCCGGAACTATGTCGTGAACATGGTATCAGTGGAGCCACATTCTATAAGTGGAGGTCCAAATTTGGGGGCATGGATGCCTCCCTGATGGCCAGGATGAAGGAACTGGAAGACGAGAACCGTCGTCTCAAAAAGATGTATGCTGAAGAGAAACTCAAGGCGGAGATCATCGCGGAGGCCATGCAAAAAAAATGGTAAAGCCATCTCAGCGGCGCGAGATGGCGCGATGGGCGGTTCAACAACATGCTGTCAGCATAAATACAGCCTGCGCGGCGTTTGCCGTCAGTCAGGTCTGCTATCGGTACGAAGCCCGACTGTCTTCAGAAAACAACCAGATAGCAGACTGGCTGATACGCCTGACGCACAATCAGCGCAATTGGGGTTTTGGTTTGTGTTTCCTGTATCTGCGCAATGTGCAGGGCTACACCTGGAACCACAAGCGGGTATATCGCATCTATCGCCAGCTGGAGCTGAATTTGCGAATCAAACCCAAAAAGCGGCTTAGCAGAGACAAACCACAGGCTTTGGCGCAGCCCGCAGCAATGAACCAGGTCTGGTCCATGGACTTCATGCATGACCAACTGGCCGATGGTCGTAGTATCCGTTTATTCAATGTGATAGACGACTACAACCGCGAAGGTTTGGGCATAGAGGTCGACTTCTCTCTACCGACGGTGCGTGTGATTCGTGTTTTGGACAACATCATAGAATGGCGTGGGAAACCGATGGCGATACGGTGTGACAATGGTCCAGAATTCGTCAGCACCCACTTGATAGC
>NZ_JBMPPJ010000063.1:0-779 GCF_049339865.1 Undibacterium sp. TC9W
TATTCGGCAGCAATGGCGTCAGGGAAGCCTTTCAAGCCATCGACACAGGCGATCAGGATATCCTGCACGCCCCGGCTCTTGAGTTCTGTCAGCACGGACAGCCAGAACTTGGCACCTTCATTCTCCGACATCCACAGGCCCAGCAAATCTTTGTGGCCCTCCATATTTACCCCTAAAGCCAGGTAGACCGCCTTATTGATGACACGCATGTTGTCTCGTATCTTGATGACGATGCAGTCCAGATAGACGATGGGATAAACTGCATCCAGAGGACGGGCTTGCCACTGGGTAATTTGTTCCAGTACCCGTTCTGTGACTTTGGAGACCAGGGTGGCTGACACGTCGGCATCATACATTTCCTTGAAAGCATCGACGATTTCGCGGGTGCTTAAGCCTTTGGCATAAAGCGCCAGAATCTGGTCATCCATCTGGGTTAAGCGGCTTTGGTGCTTGCGCAGAAGCTGGGGCTCGAAGGAGCCTTCACGATCCCTTGGCGCTTCTATCTCGACTTCACCATGCTGGCCTTTAAGGCGTTTGACGGTGCTGCCGTTACGGGTATTTCCTTTGCCTGGGGCGCTGTCCTGATGTTTCTCGTAGCCGAGATGCTCGGTCAGTTCTGCATTGAGCGCTGTTTCCATCGTGAGCTTGAGCAGCTCACGGGAGAATGCATTCAAATCAGCTTCGGTCTTGATGTCTTTCGCCAGCTCTTTGGCCAGCGCCTGCAGTTTGCTTCTTTCCATTGCGTTTGTCGTCATTTTGGCAATTCCTCATTATAGGAG
>NZ_JBMPPJ010000064.1:0-709 GCF_049339865.1 Undibacterium sp. TC9W
CCTTCACTCTGGCCGGTGCTGATATTGCTTCAGTCGATGGCCTGCTCAACAAGAACGGCACATCCTCCGCCAGCAGTTCAACGACTTACAATCTGGCGGCAGCAGATGACTGGAACAGCGTCATCACCGGTGGCAACATTCAGGACCTGACCGGTAACGGGATTACCGTATCGAACGCCGCACCAAGCATCATCAGCTCTACTTACGATGCAGCAACCGGCATATTGTCCGTCTCGGCAGTCAACATCGTCGGTGGCGACACCATCGATGTCAGCAAACTCTCTATCACAGGTCAGGCTGGCTCCTACACCCTGACCAGCGCCAACGTCACCGCCAGCAGCAGTACCGCCTTTGCAGTCACTCTGAACGCTACCGACAAATTGGCCATCAACGGCATCTTGAACAACAACGGCACCACCGCCGTTGATACCACCACCTTCAACCTGGCCGCTGCTGCATCCTGGGATCAGACAACGACCTCCAGTGCCGACCTGACTGCCAATGGCGTGACAGTATCGAATGTCACTGCACCAACGATTACGTCCGCAACTTATGATGGTACGACACATGTCTTCACCATCACCGGCACCAACCTGGTTAAAACGATAGGTGCAACGAATGATGTCACCATTTCCAAGCTGACCATTACCGGTGAAGGCGGTGCGACCCGTACACTTTCCACTACTGGCAATGTCGAAGTGACTTCTGC
>NZ_JBMPPJ010000065.1:0-686 GCF_049339865.1 Undibacterium sp. TC9W
ACCATTATTTCAGCACCTTCCTCCACCAAGAATAAAGAAGGCAAGCGCGATCCGGAAATGCGTCAAACTAAAAAAGGCAATCAATGGTACTTCGGCATGAAGGGGCACATAGGTGTGGACAGCAAGACCAAATTGATCCATACCGTAGTCGCCACCGGGGCCAATGTCCACGACAGCCAGGTATTGCCAGCCTTACTACATGGGCGCGAGACACGTTACTGGGGTGACTCCGCTTACACAGGCCAGAAACAAGCAGCACGCGGCAAAGCACCAGGGATAAAGGACTTTACCAACATCCGTGGCACACGCAGTCACAAGCTGACAGAAGAAGAGCGCCTGACCAATCGCCGCAAATCAAGCATACGTGCCAAGGTTGAACATGCCTTCTGCATCATCAAGCGCCTGTTTGGATTTACCAAGGTGAGATATCGCGGGTTACAGAAGAACGCACACCGCTTGTTTGTTACTTGTGCACTGGCGAACTTGTTCATGGTTCGCAGGCGTTTGGTGCGCATGCAAGGGGGATAGTGTGCCCAATGAGCGAGAAATCGCTCGAGAACTGAAGAAGTTGGGGATGCAACTCCCCAATTCTTGATGAAAATCATGTTCAGCAGCACGTTTTATGCTTTGACTGGAACATGATTTTGTAACGGATGGAAATTAGAACTTAATCAGACGTTCCTTAA
>NZ_JBMPPJ010000066.1:0-662 GCF_049339865.1 Undibacterium sp. TC9W
GCTGTCTGGATGTTTTTGAGCGTTGGGGTGATGATTGGCGCGCCGTTGTCATTGGAGTTACCCAGTGTGGCTGTCAATTTGTTGTTGGCTGTGGCGGATGTGTTGGAGCCTGTCAGTACGTCTTCGTCTTGCAGGGCGTTAACACGGGAACCACCGTTTGGTGTGTACACCAGGCCGGCTGTGAAGTTCTCAGCAGTAGCGACGTCTGTGTTGCTTGTCAGTGTGAAGTCTTTAACACCGCCACCGTTAACGATGGATGTCAGGACTGCATCTTGAACAGCGATTTGGGATGCTTGTGTAGCGGAATCCAACACTTTGCTCAACCAATCCTTGGCCAGGGCTGTGTTGCTTGGCAGGGAGTAGGCAACGATTTCTTCGTTGGTGTCGATGGCTGTTGTGAAGGAAGTAGCAGCGGCAACTTTGGAGTCAACGGCAACTTTGTCTGCACCAGTAGCACCACCGAGGATGGCCAGAGCGGCTTGACCGAGGGTGACTTTGCCATTCAACAGTTGGCCTGTCCAGTAGTTGAGACCTGCTACGTCAGCTTTGTGGCCGAACAGGTTGTTGTAGATGGTGTTGACGGTGTCTTCTGTTGTTTTACCAGCGAATACGGTGGCGTATTCTGCTTGTTTGGAGAAGCTGTCGGCGATTTGGTTCAGTGT
>NZ_JBMPPJ010000067.1:0-631 GCF_049339865.1 Undibacterium sp. TC9W
TGATGGTGAAGACATGTGTCGTACCATCATAAGTTGCGGACGTAATCGTTGGTGCAGTGACATTCGATACTGTCACGCCATTGGCAGTCAGGTCGGCACTGGAGGTCGTTGTCTGATCCCAGGATGCGGCAGCGGCCAGGTTGAAGGTGGTGGTATCAACGGCGGTGGTGCCGTTGTTGTTCAAGATGCCGTTGATGGCCAGTTTGTCGGCAGCGTTCAGGGTCACTGCAAAAGCAGTTGAACTGCTGGCGGTGACGTTGGCGGTGGTTAATGTGTAAGAACCAGCCTGACCTGTGATGGACAGTTTAGTGACATCAATGGTGTCACCACCGACGATGTTGACGGCGGAGACGCTCAGGATGCCGGTTGCTGCGTCGTAGGTGGAACTTAAAATACTTGGTGCGGCGTTCGATACGGTGATGCCATTGCCTGTCAGGTCAGCGATATTGCCGCTAGTGATGACGCTATTCCAGTCGTCGGCTGCGGCCAGGTTATAGGTGGTGGAACTGCTGGCGGAAGACGTGCCGTTTTTATTGAGAAGGCCATCCACGGCCGCGATATCCGCGCCAGCCAAAGTAAACGTAAAGCTGGTATCGGATGTTACTTCGACGTTGCCTGTAGTGGTCAGCGT
>NZ_JBMPPJ010000068.1:0-512 GCF_049339865.1 Undibacterium sp. TC9W
TTAAGGAATCTCTGATTAAGTCCCCGAGCACTGATTCAGAAACGGTAATATAAGCTTATTTTCCATTGAATCATAAATACCATGAGACAGACAACATTTGCCGAAGGTGGCTTTGAACGCTATGCCAAGACGACGAAGCGAGCAGTGTTTCTATCAGAGATGAATCAGGTCGTGCCATGGGCGATGCTGTGCGAATTGATAGAACCACATTACCCCAAGGCTGGTAACGGACGTCCACCTGTAGGTATAGAGCGGATGTTACGTATTTATTTCCTGCAGCAATGGTTCAACCTGTCTGATCCGGCTGTCGAGGAAGCCTTATATGAATCCGTCTCCATGCGCAGCTTTGCCGCTATTGACCTGGGCAATG
The DNA here is from genome assembly GCF_049339865.1 of Undibacterium sp. TC9W. NCBI lineage: Bacteria > Pseudomonadati > Pseudomonadota > Betaproteobacteria > Burkholderiales > Oxalobacteraceae > Undibacterium > Undibacterium sp. TC9W. The sequence goes on from NZ_JBMPPJ010000068.1 coordinate 371, forward strand.
AACCAGTGCCGGATGAGACCACTGTGTGCAAGTTCCGGCACTTGCTGGAGCGTCATGACCTTGGCAAACGAATTTTCGAAGAAGTAGGCCGTCATTTGCAGGAGCGGGGAATGAAAGTATCAGGTGGCACCATCGTCGATGC
>NZ_JBMPPJ010000069.1:0-499 GCF_049339865.1 Undibacterium sp. TC9W
TATTCAGCTCTGCATTGTGCACATGGTTCGCAACAGCCTGAAATATGTTTCCTGGAAAGACTATAAAGAAGTTACCGCCGATTTAAAGCGCATCTACCAGTCTGCGACTGAAGAGCAGGCACTGGCAGAACTGGAACGCTTTGGAGGGCTATGGAATCATCAGTATCCGCAGATTGCCAAATCATGGACAAACCATTGGCCCAATCTGCGCACCCTCTTCGAATATCCCCCAGAGATACGCAGGGCTATTTATACGACTAATGCCATCGAATCACTCAACAGCGTCATTCGGTCAGCCACCAAACGCAGAAAACTGTTTCCCAATGATGCTTCTGCCATGAAGGTGGTGTATCTGGCTATACAGCAGGCAGCAAAGAAATGGACCATGCCTATACAACACTGGCGACAGGCATTGAATCGCTTTGATATAGAATTTGGGGAGCGCATCAACGCTCACCAATAGTTCCGGGAGAACTTACACAGATTTTTTTACAGGCTC
>NZ_JBMPPJ010000070.1:0-491 GCF_049339865.1 Undibacterium sp. TC9W
GCATTAGCAATTGACAATGCGTTCAATGTAGTTGCTGCAGTACCTGTTTTGAATACGTCTGCACCAGCTGCTTTGAAGCCGCTTACTGTATCGATAGTTGCAAATGTTGAGCCAGAACCGATGATAGTATCAGCGCCAGAGGACAGTGCGATTGTATCTGCACCTGTACCACCAGTTACTGTTACTGCACCAGTTGCGTTCACTGTTTGACCACCTGAACCCAGGATGAAAGTACCGCCAGCAGTATTCACTGTTGCCGCACCGTTGAACATTGTTACTGTGTTTGTATTCACAGCATTGAAGTTCACGATGTCAACACCAGCCAAAGCTGCACCAGCTGCACTGGATGTTGCCAGACTAAATGCTGCTGTAACTGCATCAGTAACTGTTACTGTATCGGTACCCAAACCAGCATTGATTGTTTTCCATGCCAGGTTAGCGTAAGTTGTAGTGAACGCGTCATTACCTGTGCCGCCAGTGAAAGTTTGGTT
>NZ_JBMPPJ010000071.1:0-481 GCF_049339865.1 Undibacterium sp. TC9W
ACAACGTGACAGAAAACGGTGTGAACCTGAATGCACAGTCCACAGCGACTGCAGTTGCCCGCGTTGTTACAGACACGATCAACCTGGGTACAGGTAACGATACACTGGTTACTTACGGTGCGATCAATCTGGCTGGTGCACAATTGTCTGGTATTGAAAACATCACAGCGAACTCCGCTGTGGTGATCACTGCTTCCCAATACGCTGCTCTGGTTGCTGCCCGTGCTGCTCTGTCCCTGAGCACACCAGTGATCACATTCACAGGCAATGTTCCACATCAACTGACTATCGTTGATGACATCGCTGGCGTGAACAACATCGATCTGTCCCTGATCGCTGTAACTAGCGGCACATTGGTTATCGACACAACGTCTTCTTCCAATGCAACTGGTGGTGGCGTGAACAACACGACTGTCAGCAATGCAGTGTTCGTATCTGGCGGCGCAACAGTAACAACAGGTGTTGTTGGTACTAACCCAGT
>NZ_JBMPPJ010000072.1:0-459 GCF_049339865.1 Undibacterium sp. TC9W
ACGAAGACGTACTGACAGGCTCCAACACATCCGCCACAGCCAACAACAAATTGACAGCCACACTGGGTAACTCCAATGACAACGGCGCGCCAATCATCACCCCAACGCTCAAAAACATCCAGACAGCGAACTTCACGTTCACTGGCTCTGCTGATGCACAAAACGTCAACAACAACGCCGTTGTTGCTGTCGATCTGCAAGATGCCACTGGCCTGAAAAGCATCGGTATCAACCGTATCGCTTCTACAGCAGGTACTAACGTTGCCCGTATCGAAAACATCAAAACTGTTCTCGACACAATGTCCCTGACAAGCACCAACGCCAACAACGCTGGTACAGTTGAATTCTCCTTCGGCAACGGCACATTGCTCGGCGCCAATGCAGCAACACTGAACCTGTCCGACGTCCAAGTTGGTACAGTCAACATTGGTCAAAACGTTTCCGGCACATCCGCCGCAG
>NZ_JBMPPJ010000073.1:0-456 GCF_049339865.1 Undibacterium sp. TC9W
AATTGACATTGGGTAACTTCTCTTACACTGGTACTTTCAGTGCAGGTGCAGGTACAGATACATTGGTTCTGGGTACAGCTTCCAATATCGGCGGCGCGAATGTCACTGGTTTTGAAAATCTGACAATTGCTACAGGTGGTTCTGTAACAATGTCAGCAGCACAATTTGCTGCTGCTACAGGTACAATCGTAGCGGCTGGTACTGTAGCTGGTACTAATGGTGAAACAGTTACTTTGTCAACTGCTGGTACTATCACAGGTAGTGCAGTGATTGAGAACTTCGTTCTGGCTAATGGTACAAATGCTGTAACACTGGCTACTACTGCTGCTAACCAAACTTTCACTGGCGGCACAGGTAATGACGCGTTCACTACAACTTACGCTAACCTGGCATGGAAAACAATCAATGCTGGTTTGGGTACCGATACAGTAACAGTTACTGATGCAGTTACAGCAG
>NZ_JBMPPJ010000074.1:0-452 GCF_049339865.1 Undibacterium sp. TC9W
CCACCTTCACGGATAGCGAAGCGCAAGCCTTCTTCCATCGCGATCGGGTTGATCAGTTTTACAGTGATAGATACGTTATCACCTGGCATGACCATTTCTTTGTCTTTCGGCAACTCGATCGAACCAGTTACGTCCGTTGTACGGAAGTAGAACTGTGGACGGTAGTTGTTGAAGAATGGGGTATGACGGCCACCTTCATCTTTGGACAGAACATAGATCTCGCCTGTGAAATGCGCATGCGGCTTGATCGAACCTGGTTTTGCCAACACTTGACCACGTTGGATATCTTCACGTTTTGTTCCACGCAGCAATACGCCGACGTTGTCGCCTGCTTGACCTTGGTCGAGCAGTTTGCGGAACATTTCAACGCCAGTACATGTTGTTTTGACTGTGTCTTTGATACCGACGATTTCGATCTCTTCGCCAACTTTGACGATACCGCGTTCGATACG
>NZ_JBMPPJ010000075.1:0-445 GCF_049339865.1 Undibacterium sp. TC9W
TACCACGAATGAGATCCTTCAACACTTCACTACACCATTTCCCGGTTCGCATGTCATGCAAATCCAGCCGGTGAGAATGAAGGCGCTTTGGAGTAGGCTGAGCTTACTCTGCGGTCTTGTGCACAGGATGCACTATGCATCCTTTAACGACAATACCATTTTCTCTTAATCCATGCTATCTGCGTGGTACCAAGAGCCGGTAAGTATCATTCTGCGCATCAGCATTTTGTACAAGACGAAAACACTGACAGATGAAGGGTGTCGCCATGCGATTGACTAATCTCCAACAACCCATGCTATCTGCGTGGTGTCACTGGCCGGTATTACTAAACTAGTCAAAAGCGCTGCGACCGGGCAAATTCAATTCGCCCGACAAGGTCAATAAAGACCTTGGTCTGATATTAGGACAGAACTTGGATGTTGCTGGCTTTGTCGCCTTTAGGAC
>NZ_JBMPPJ010000076.1:0-442 GCF_049339865.1 Undibacterium sp. TC9W
ATGACGTCGACCAGCGGGGTGGTGTTGATGGTGCTGTTGACTTCGTCTTCACCATCTCCATCATTGCCAATTGCCATTGCCATAATGTGTTCTCTTTCGATGTTACGCTTTAACCCTTAAAACCTCTAGACACAGACACACAAAGATCTTTTTTCTCTGTGGTGCAGCAGGGATTTCGAGTGGCATGCCACTCGCCTGCGGAACGAAGACTTCTTGCAAGAAGTCTTTCCTTCCTCTGTGCCTCTGTGTTGAGAGGTCTTCGGGTGTTAATCAGCGATTACTAATTACTTCTTAGCAGCCGTTTTGCCCATATTACCGGACAGAACAACGGAGTGCAGGTCAGCGGAGAAGGCACGGACTTCTTCCATGGCGCTCTTGTTGCGACGAACCAGGAAGTTGTAACCCAGAACAGCAGGAACAGCGACCGCCAGACCAATCGCGG
>NZ_JBMPPJ010000077.1:0-439 GCF_049339865.1 Undibacterium sp. TC9W
AGACACACAAAGATCTTTTTTCTCTGTGGTGCAGCAGGGGTTTCGAGTGGCATGCCACTCGCCTGCGGAACGAAGACTTCTTGCAAGAAGTCTTTCCTTCCTCTGTGCCTCTGTGGTTAAGGGTCTTCGGTTTTTTTAACCATACAAAGTAGCCGTGTGAAATGCTGAGGAAGCGTAGCGAGCGGCGCTAGTTTGAACTAAGAAGCGCAGTCGTACTTTAGTACGACGAGCATCGCAAGTTCAAAATCGCGTCGCGCAGTAGCTACATCAGTATTTCACTTCTTGCCCATATTGCCGGACAGAACAACGGAATGCAGGTCAGCGGAGAAGGCACGGACTTCTTCCATGGCGCTCTTGTTGCGACGAACCAGGAAGTTGTAACCCAGAACAGCAGGAACAGCGACCGCCAGACCAATCGCGGTCATGATCAGCGCTTCAC
>NZ_JBMPPJ010000078.1:0-424 GCF_049339865.1 Undibacterium sp. TC9W
AGAGGTTTTAAGGGTTAAAGCGTAACATCGAAAGAGAACACATTATGGCAATGGCAATTGGCAATGATGGAGATGGTGAAGACGAAGTCAACAGCACCATCAACACCACCCCGCTGGTCGACGTCATGCTGGTATTGCTGATCATCTTCCTGATCACCACCCCGGTGATTACAGATACGGTCAAGCTGAAATTACCGGCAGAAACCAACGTGATTTACAAAACCAAACCGGAAAACATCACCCTGTCGGTGAACAAGGATGGTGATCTGTACTGGAACGGCAGCATGAAGCCGCTGGCAGGCACGGATGCCCTGTTTGAAAAGCTCAAGGTAGAAGCAGTCAAGATCCCGCAACCGGAGTTGCATATCCGTGGAGATCAGAATACCCGCTATGAGTTTATTGGCAAAAGTATCCTGACGGCACA
>NZ_JBMPPJ010000079.1:0-408 GCF_049339865.1 Undibacterium sp. TC9W
ACTCGAGCTTCCATACATACTGGACTTTGGCCCAGGTCTGTTGTGGTTTGCCGTCGACGGTACCTGGTTTGTTTTTGCAGGAACCTGACATCAACTGGGATTTCACCGCATTGTCGAGACCGCGGAAACCGCTGGATTTGTCGATCTTGACGTCGGCAACAGAACCATCTGCACCAATCAGGACGGACAACAGGACGGTGCCGGTTTCTTCATTACGCAGGGAGGCACGCGGATATTCCGGTTTGCATCCACCGACGTTGAAGTCGATCACGCCTGGTATGGTGACGGGACCTGTGGCCTTGGTTTCTGCAACTGGTGCAGGTGGGGCCTGGGTCTTGGTGAATGTCGGGTTTTCTGGCTTGACATTCGATACCGCTGATATCGCTGGCTGTTGCTGGACCGGCTGCT
>NZ_JBMPPJ010000080.1:0-397 GCF_049339865.1 Undibacterium sp. TC9W
ATGGGTAGCAAGCTACCCATTTTCCTACATAGCTTACCGAATTAAGCGATGAAGTCGCCGGCAACGATGGAACCTGTTGTACCAGTCAATTTCACGATAAAGTCAGCTGAGTCAACAGTTGTGTTTGAACCCAGATTTTGGAATGCGTATGTACCAGCTGCTGTACCTGCACTTACAGTGATGATGTAAGCTTGGGTATTAGTGTTAGCCAAAGCTGCACCTGCTGCTGTTGCTGCTGTCTGGATTGCTGCGGCCAGAGTTGCAATATCTGCATTAGCAATTGACAATGCGTTCAATGTAGTTGCTGCAGTACCTGTTTTGAATACGTCTGCACCAGCTGCTTTGAAGCCGCTTACTGTATCGATAGTTGCAAATGTTGAGCCAGAACCGATGATAG
>NZ_JBMPPJ010000081.1:0-394 GCF_049339865.1 Undibacterium sp. TC9W
TCAGTGTGAAACCTTGTGCCATCCAGTAAGCCAGACCATTTGGGTCTGCAGGACGGTTGAAGTATGCGATGTAAAGCTTTTGGATATCAGCAGCTGTATTAGCCATTTAAGAACTCCTAATTTAATTTTTGTTGCGAATAAATAAACTCCAGTACGCCCGAAATCTATACTTTTTCAGCAATCGGAGAGTAGCATGGGCTTAACAACAAAAATGTGACTCGAATCACAAATGTCAATTAAATGAAGGAAATTCAAAATTACGTTGCAAAAAAAACCCACCGCTTTACAGAGGTGGGTTTTTTATTTTTACACAACAGGGAGGATATTCTCTCCCTGCTGCATGGGTAGCAAGCTACCCATTTTCCTACATAGCTTACCGAATTAAGCGATGAAG
>NZ_JBMPPJ010000082.1:0-377 GCF_049339865.1 Undibacterium sp. TC9W
CCGATTACATTCAACCTTGAATTACGTCAGTCCAATGCAGTTTGAAAGAAATTGGCTAGCCAGTCAGTCCCGGCAGGCAGCATAATGTGCCCGGCTAAGGGATACGTTAGTTAGGGGCAAGCTCAGATATTGATAGCGGTTATCGTAGGACTTGTTAGTACTTTCTTTGGCATGATAGCAGCTCTACCTGTAAGTGTCGCAGTGATAATTGGTGCAATCATAATTGCAAATTCAAAGAAATAATGACTCTAAAAAGAGCCTGTAAAAAAATCTGTGTAAGTTCTCCCGGAACTATTGGTGAGCGTTGATGCGCTCCCCAAATTCTATATCAAAGCGATTCAATGCCTGTCGCCAGTGTTGTATAGGCATGGTCCATT
>NZ_JBMPPJ010000083.1:0-370 GCF_049339865.1 Undibacterium sp. TC9W
TGGTGTTGACGGTGTCTTCTGTTGTTTTACCAGCGAATACGGTGGCGTATTCTGCTTGTTTGGAGAAGCTGTCGGCGATTTGGTTCAGTGTCAGGCCTTGTGCCATCCAGTAAGCCAGACCATTTGGGTCTGCTGGGCGGTTGAAGTAGGCGATGTAAAGCTTTTGGATGTCTGCTGCTGTGTTTGCCATGTCAAGTTTCCTGTTTATTTAATTATGAATACGAAAAATACAAAATTCTAAATTTGAGCCTGTAAATAAAAGTGTGTAAGTAATTCTGGCAGATGAAGCTCCTATAATGAGGAATTGCCAAAATGACGACAAACGCAATGGAAAGAAGCAAACTGCAGGCGCTGGCCAAAGAGCTGGCGA
>NZ_JBMPPJ010000084.1:0-349 GCF_049339865.1 Undibacterium sp. TC9W
CCCGAACAGGACCGTGAAACGATTACGCGCCAATGATAGTGCTGCAACCAGTGTGAAAGTAGGTTATCGTCAGGCTTTTATTCCGCAGACCCCCGCTCATTTATTTGAGTGGGGGTTTTGCTTTTGCGCGGACGGAAAATTAACTATCACACCTAAGACCTCTCAACATAGAGACACAGAGGTGCACTGAGAAAGGCAAGAAAGACAAAAGAACAGCAAAAAAGAGCCTGTAAAAAAATCTGTGTAAGTTCTCCCGGAACTATTGGTGAGCGTTGATGCGCTCCCCAAATTCTATATCAAAGCGATTCAATGCCTGTCGCCAGTGTTGTATAGGCATGGTCCATTTCTT
>NZ_JBMPPJ010000085.1:0-332 GCF_049339865.1 Undibacterium sp. TC9W
TCACCGCGTGATTCTGAATAGGAATGGTAATAATCAACATGATGATCAATACCAGCATGACGTCAATCAGCGGCGTCATGTTCATTTCTATCATCACTTCCGGATCGGCTGAGCCACCGCCGGAACCTATTTGCATACCCATAATGCTTCCTTTGCTGGGGCCGACGAGAAAATCGCCCTGACTGCGTTGCAGCGTCTCGCCGTGCTATTCGCACTGTCTTCGTCGCTACGCCTTGTCAGGACAATTTTTCGCCAGCCCTGTTTAGTCATTCAAAAAACTAGTTCCGTGGTGGCGGTTCAATTACAAAGCCGACCTTGGCGATACCGGCACG
>NZ_JBMPPJ010000086.1:0-321 GCF_049339865.1 Undibacterium sp. TC9W
CTGTGTCGTTGGTCAGTTCGATGTTACCGATGTTGCTGATACCGTTGAAGTCACCGATGGAAGCGTTTGTTGCATTACGCAGTTCGATAACGTCGTCGTTCTTTTGGCTGTTGTTGGTGGTGTTGTTGTCCACTGCACCACCGTTGATCGCGTGGGAGCCATTGAAGTTGGCATCTGTGAAGATGATACGGTCTGCTGTGCGGCTTGCACCTTCTTCGCCGTTGTAGCTGAAGCGGCTTGTGGCGCTCAGTGTACGTGCGTCGATGACGACTGCGCTTTCAACGGCTGTACCAGCTGTGTCTGCTGCATTGTTGGCATCAT
>NZ_JBMPPJ010000087.1:0-302 GCF_049339865.1 Undibacterium sp. TC9W
GCAACAGGAAGGCGCCGTCAACTGCGCGTTCTGGTGTTGGGATGTAGGAATCGAGTGCATCAGCCAGTTTCATGATGGCTTCTTCGCCCAGAGGACCTTTGTCGCCTTCGAGGGCCAGTTTAGCGGAGCCTTGAATGATAGGCAGATCGTCGCCTGGGAATTCGTATTTGGACAACAATTCACGAACTTCCATTTCAACCAGTTCCAGCAACTCAGCGTCATCAACCATGTCGCATTTGTTCAGGAATACGATGATGTATGGAACGCCAACTTGACGTGCCAACAGGATGTGTTCACGAGTT
>NZ_JBMPPJ010000088.1:0-297 GCF_049339865.1 Undibacterium sp. TC9W
CTTGTGTTACTGCTGTGTCGTTGGTCAGTTCGATGTTACCGATGTTGCTGATACCGTTGAAGTCACCGATGGAAGCGTTTGTTGCATTACGCAGTTCGATAACGTCGTCGTTCTTTTGGCTGTTGTTCGTGGTGTTGTTATCCACTGCACCACCGTTGATCGCGTGGGAGCCATTGAAGTTGGCATCAGAGAAGATGATACGGTCGGCTGTGCGGCTTGCACCTTCTTCGCCGTTGTAGCTGAAGCGGCTTGTGGCGCTCAGTGTACGTGCGTCGATGACGACTGCGCTTTCAACGG
>NZ_JBMPPJ010000089.1:0-282 GCF_049339865.1 Undibacterium sp. TC9W
CTGGAAAGACTACCGTTACAGCCATTCAGCCGCATCAACGAATTACTTCCTCATCACTGGCAACCAGCTCCATAATTTCCAGCATCACTAATGTGCTAGGTCAAGGTGTGACGGCCGGGCGCTTACGATTAAAGCCTGTTTTTGTCAGAAAGTATCGGCGTTTGTCAACGTAGTTGTCGCGTCATTTCATGCTACATGCAGTGATACTTCTGGCTCAATCCGTTCCGGATTAAGCCAGACCTGATTCGCCAACTCCCAATTTCTGGTGTGTTGTGTCCACCG
>NZ_JBMPPJ010000090.1:0-276 GCF_049339865.1 Undibacterium sp. TC9W
TTTCGATACGGGCAACGTTAGTACCTGCTGTAGAAGCGATACGGTTGATACCGATGCTTTTCAGGCCAGTTGCATCTTGCAAGTCAACTGCAACAACGGCGTTGTTGTTGACGTTTTGTGCATCAGCGGAACCAGTGAAGGTGAACGTGGCTGTCTGGATGTTTTTGAGCGTTGGGGTGATGATTGGCGCGCCGTTGTCATTGGAGTTACCCAGTGTGGCTGTCAATTTGTTGTTGGCTGTGGCGGATGTGTTGGAGCCTGTCAGTACGTCTTCGT
>NZ_JBMPPJ010000091.1:0-273 GCF_049339865.1 Undibacterium sp. TC9W
CTGGAAAGACTACCGTTACAGCCATTCAGCCGCATCAACGAATTACTTCCTCATCACTGGCAACCAGCTCCATAATTTCCAGCATCACTAATGTGCTAGGTCAAGGTGTGACGGCCGGGCGCTTACGCTGAATACGGGTCTGTGGGTATTCGGCAGCAATGGCGTCAGGGAAGCCTTTCAAGCCATCGACACAGGCGATCAGGATATCCTGCACGCCCCGGCTCTTGAGTTCTGTCAGCACGGACAGCCAGAACTTGGCACCTTCATTCTCCG
>NZ_JBMPPJ010000092.1:0-265 GCF_049339865.1 Undibacterium sp. TC9W
GTGATGACGCTGTTCCAGTCATCTGCTGCCGCCAGATTGTAAGTCGTTGAACTGCTGGCGGAGGATGTGCCGTTCTTGTTGAGCAGGCCATCGACTGAAGCAATATCAGCACCGGCCAGAGTGAAGGTAAAGCTGGTGGCAGAAGTCACTTCGACATTGCCAGTAGTGGAAAGTGTACGGGTCGCACCGCCTTCACCGGTAATGGTCAGCTTGGAAATGGTGACATCATTCGTTGCACCTATCGTTTTAACCAGGTTGGTGCCGG
>NZ_JBMPPJ010000093.1:0-264 GCF_049339865.1 Undibacterium sp. TC9W
GTGCTGCCAACGGCGCGCAAAACATCAAGATGGGTGCTGGTAACGACACAGTTACTTTCGATAACCTGCAAGACACACGTGCTGGCCTGACAATCTCCGACACAGTCGTAGGTGGTGCTGGTACAGACACACTGGTGATCGACGGCGACCTGACAGGTGCAGCACTGGGCGACACTATCGCTCTGGGCGCGTCTGAATGGACGAACGTTTCCGGTTTCGAAACAATCCGTCTGGTTGGTACATCCAACAACGCCGGTGTTGACG
>NZ_JBMPPJ010000094.1:0-261 GCF_049339865.1 Undibacterium sp. TC9W
CAACACCGGCGTTGTTGGATGTACCAACCAGACGGATTGTTTCGAAACCGGAAACGTTCGTCCATTCAGACGCGCCCAGAGCGATAGTGTCGCCCAGTGCTGCACCTGTCAGGTCGCCGTCGATGACGAGTGTATCTGTACCAGCACCACCTACGACTGTGTCGGAGATTGTCAGGCCAGCACGTGTGTCTTGCAGGTTATCGAAAGTAACTGTGTCGTTACCAGCACCCATCTTGATGTTTTGCGCGCCGTTAGCAGCAC
>NZ_JBMPPJ010000095.1:0-258 GCF_049339865.1 Undibacterium sp. TC9W
GTTTCGAAACAATCCGTCTGGTTGGTACATCCAACAACGCCGGTGTTGATGGTGCAGGTAACTACCGTCTGACATTGACAGATGCCCTGATCGCTGCCAACAACAACGCAGGTGTTCTGGCCATCGTGAATGACAACGACACAGCCAATGATGCCAACAATGCAGCAGACACAGCTGGTACAGCCGTTGAAAGCGCAGTCGTCATCGACGCACGTACACTGAGCGCCACAAGCCGCTTCAGCTACAACGGCGAAGAAG
>NZ_JBMPPJ010000096.1:0-258 GCF_049339865.1 Undibacterium sp. TC9W
TCAACGTTGCTAACGCCACTGTTGGTGTATCGATCGATGCAGGCGCATTGACAGCACAATCTGCTCTGGACGTGACTCTGGCCCGTGGCGCCAACTTCCTGAGCCTGGGTGCTGGTGCTGACCGCGTTGTCTTGCTGGGTAACTATGTTGCCGGTACTTACAACGTGACAGAAAACGGTGTGAACCTGAATGCACAGTCCACAGCGACTGCAGTTGCCCGCGTTGTTACAGACACGATCAACCTGGGTACAGGTAACG
>NZ_JBMPPJ010000097.1:0-258 GCF_049339865.1 Undibacterium sp. TC9W
TTTCAAAACCAGTGACATTCGCGCCGCCGATATTGGAAGCTGTACCCAGAACCAATGTATCTGTACCTGCACCTGCACTGAAAGTACCAGTGTAAGAGAAGTTACCCAATGTCAATTGGTTAGCACCGGCACCCAGGTTCACATTACCAGCTGCGAAGGAAGCACCAGCACCTGTTACGTCAACTGTATCTGCACCTGTGCCGCCATTGATGGTAGTGATACCAGTTGTTGTATTGAAGATACTGACAGAGTTAGTTG
>NZ_JBMPPJ010000098.1:0-255 GCF_049339865.1 Undibacterium sp. TC9W
CATTCAGGTTCACACCGTTTTCTGTCACGTTGTAAGTACCGGCAACATAGTTACCCAGCAATACCACGCGGTCATTACCAGCACCCAGGCTCAGGAAGTTGGCGCCACGGGCCAGAGTCACGTCCAGTGCAGATTGTGCTGTCAATGCGCCTGCATCGATCGATACACCAACAGTGGCGTTAGCAACGTTGACGTTGTCCAGTGCGCGGATAGTCAGACGTTCTACGTGTGTTGTTGTGTTAGCAGCTTGGTAGC
>NZ_JBMPPJ010000099.1:0-255 GCF_049339865.1 Undibacterium sp. TC9W
GCACACCTGCGGTATCTGCCTCACGGAACAGCACGTCACGATAAAGCTGCATGGCAAACAGGTCAGAGCGGTGCAAGACATCATTGTCCTTGACATCAAGCTTGGTGCCGACCTTCGCTTCTATCGCGTCCGGGATGCCATCACCATCCTTGTCGCCCGGCAAAGAAGTGCTTGGATTGGTTGGCACCGTGGTTTTAAAGCCCAGGCCACCAGTGAGGCTGATTTTGCCATCAACCTTGCCGTCAGTATCAAAGA
>NZ_JBMPPJ010000100.1:0-255 GCF_049339865.1 Undibacterium sp. TC9W
CCTGCATCCAGTAAGCCAGACCTTCACGGTCAGGCAAACGGTCAAAGGCCCCAAAGTACAGACGCGTGATGCCGCCTATGCCACTCTGGAATTCAGCTGACTCCATGAACGACGCCGCCACCTGAGCCCGGCTCATCTTGCCGCTGTCGATCTGCTGCTGCCAGTACTGCACACCTGCGGTATCTGCCTCACGGAACAGCACGTCACGATAAAGCTGCATGGCAAACAGGTCAGAGCGGTGCAAGACATCATTGT
>NZ_JBMPPJ010000101.1:0-255 GCF_049339865.1 Undibacterium sp. TC9W
TCTTGCTGTCCACACCTATGTGCCCCTTCATGCCGAAGTACCATTGATTGCCTTTTTTAGTTTGACGCATTTCCGGATCGCGCTTGCCTTCTTTATTCTTGGTGGAGGAAGGTGCTGAAATAATGGTGGCATCGACGATGGTGCCACCTGATACTTTCATTCCCCGCTCCTGCAAATGACGGCCTACTTCTTCGAAAATTCGTTTGCCAAGGTCATGACGCTCCAGCAAGTGCCGGAACTTGCACACAGTGGTCT
>NZ_JBMPPJ010000102.1:0-255 GCF_049339865.1 Undibacterium sp. TC9W
TCTTGCTGTCCACACCTATGTGCCCCTTCATGCCGAAGTACCATTGATTGCCTTTTTTAGTTTGACGCATTTCCGGATCGCGCTTGCCTTCTTTATTCTTGGTGGAGGAAGGTGCTGAAATAATGGTAGCATCGACGATGGTGCCACCTGATACTTTCATTCCCCGCTCCTGCAAATGACGGCCTACTTCTTCGAAAATTCGTTTGCCAAGGTCATGACGCTCCAGCAAGTGCCGGAACTTGCACACAGTGGTCT
>NZ_JBMPPJ010000103.1:0-255 GCF_049339865.1 Undibacterium sp. TC9W
TCAACGTTGCTAACGCCACTGTTGGTGTATCGATCGATGCAGGCGCATTGACAGCACAATCTGCTCTGGACGTGACTCTGGCCCGTGGCGCCAACTTCCTGAGCCTGGGTGCTGGTGCTGACCGCGTGGTATTGCTGGGTAACTATGTTGCCGGTACTTACAACGTGACAGAAAACGGTGTGAACCTGAATGCACAGTCCACAGCGACTGCAGTTGCCCGCGTTGTTACAGACACGATCAACCTGGGTACAGGTA
>NZ_JBMPPJ010000104.1:0-255 GCF_049339865.1 Undibacterium sp. TC9W
CGCCTGCTTGACCTTGGTCGAGCAGTTTGCGGAACATTTCAACGCCAGTACATGTTGTTTTGACTGTGTCTTTGATACCGACGATTTCGATCTCTTCGCCAACTTTGACGATACCGCGTTCGATACGGCCAGTAACGACTGTACCGCGACCGGAGATGGAGAATACGTCTTCTACTGGCAACAGGAAGGCGCCGTCAACTGCGCGTTCTGGTGTTGGGATGTAGGAATCGAGTGCATCAGCCAGTTTCATGATGG
>NZ_JBMPPJ010000105.1:0-255 GCF_049339865.1 Undibacterium sp. TC9W
CTATTCGCACTGTCTTCGTCGCTACGCCTTGTCAGGACAATTTTTCGCCAGCCCTGTTTAGTCATTCAAAAAACTAGTTCCGTGGTGGCGGTTCAATTACAAAGCCGACCTTGGCGATACCGGCACGCTGTGCCGTCAGGATACTTTTGCCAATAAACTCATAGCGGGTATTCTGATCTCCACGGATATGCAACTCCGGTTGCGGGATCTTGACTGCTTCTACCTTGAGCTTTTCAAACAGGGCATCCGTGCCTG
>NZ_JBMPPJ010000106.1:0-255 GCF_049339865.1 Undibacterium sp. TC9W
GTTCGAGCAGCGCGCCTTCATGGTGTTCTGTGGCTTTGATACCAGAGTCAGCGATGAAGCGGAATGGGCTGCCTTCTTTCAAAGAAGCGGCACCGGCTTGGACAGAGGCTGCTTTCCAGAATTTGGAGCGGGCATCTGTGGCTTGACCGGACAGTTTGACCTGGTCAATGATTTTGGTGATGAGGATGTACCAGCTGCCCATGGACATGATGACCATGATGATGAGGGTGCCTTTGGCAACGAAGTCACCGGTTT
>NZ_JBMPPJ010000107.1:0-254 GCF_049339865.1 Undibacterium sp. TC9W
TGCCAGTGCCTGCTCTTCAGTCGCAGACTGGTAGATGCGCTTTAAATCGGCGGTAACTTCTTTATAGTCTTTCCAGGAAACATATTTCAGGCTGTTGCGAACCATGTGCACAATGCAGAGCTGAATAGTAAGCATCCGGTGAAGTCATCTTGAAGTTAAGGGCTTAAGCGTAGATGATCGTGTCCACTTATTAAGTGGACACTTGTACATGATGGATGACGGAATCAATACGCCAAGACGGCGTCGGCGACACA
>NZ_JBMPPJ010000108.1:0-253 GCF_049339865.1 Undibacterium sp. TC9W
CTGCGGCGGATGTGCCGGAAACGTTTTGACCAATGTTGACTGTACCAACTTGGACGTCGGACAGGTTCAGTGTTGCTGCATTGGCGCCGAGCAATGTGCCGTTGCCGAAGGAGAATTCAACTGTACCGGCGTTGTTGGCGTTGGTGCTTGTCAGGGACATTGTGTCGAGAACAGTTTTGATGTTTTCGATACGGGCAACGTTAGTACCTGCTGTAGAAGCGATACGGTTGATACCGATGCTTTTCAGGCCAGT
>NZ_JBMPPJ010000109.1:0-253 GCF_049339865.1 Undibacterium sp. TC9W
TTCGCCAGCTCTTTGGCCAGCGCCTGCAGTTTGCTTCTTTCCATTGCGTTTGTCGTCATTTTGGCAATTCCTCATTATAGGAGGTTCATTGGCCAGAATTACTTACACACTTTTATTTACAGGCTCCCAGATACACCACCTTCATGGCAGAAGCATCATTGGGAAACAGTTTTCTGCGTTTGGTGGCTGACCGAATGACGCTGTTGAGTGATTCGATGGCATTAGTCGTATAAATAGCCCTGCGTATCTCTGG
>NZ_JBMPPJ010000110.1:0-252 GCF_049339865.1 Undibacterium sp. TC9W
CAACACCGGCGTTGTTGGATGTACCAACCAGACGGATTGTTTCGAAACCGGAAACGTTCGTCCATTCAGACGCGCCCAGAGCGATAGTGTCGCCCAGTGCTGCACCTGTCAGGTCGCCGTCGATGACCAGTGTGTCTGTACCAGCACCACCTACGACTGTGTCGGAGATTGTCAGGCCAGCACGTGTGTCTTGCAGGTTATCGAAAGTAACTGTGTCGTTACCAGCACCCATCTTGATGTTTTGCGCGCCGT
>NZ_JBMPPJ010000111.1:0-252 GCF_049339865.1 Undibacterium sp. TC9W
GCTCTTCAGTCGCAGACTGGTAGATGCGCTTTAAATCGGCGGTAACTTCTTTATAGTCTTTCCAGGAAACATATTTCAGGCTGTTGCGAACCATGTGCACAATGCAGAGCTGAATACGGGTCTGTGGGTATTCGGCAGCAATGGCGTCAGGGAAGCCTTTCAAGCCATCGACACAGGCGATCAGGATATCCTGCACGCCCCGGCTCTTGAGTTCTGTCAGCACGGACAGCCAGAACTTGGCACCTTCATTCT
>NZ_JBMPPJ010000112.1:0-252 GCF_049339865.1 Undibacterium sp. TC9W
TCAGGAATCCCAGGCAAGAGCAGTCGATCTACCAGGCTGCTCTACCCAAGAAAATGAAGCAAGAGATGGTTCAGATCGATTCGTAAAAGATAAGTACCAGGCAACAAACAAACCAAGTAATACATAAGTAATACATAAAAACAGCAGTAAGCAATACCAACCTTATTTTGTTAAAAGGAAGCACCTCAATGAAAACCCGTTTCTCCGCATTCCTGGCTGCAACACTCCTGGCTGTGACAGCCGCCGTTGCCG
>NZ_JBMPPJ010000113.1:0-252 GCF_049339865.1 Undibacterium sp. TC9W
GTTCTCCCGGAACTATTGGTGAGCGTTGATGCGCTCCCCAAATTCTATATCAAAGCGATTCAATGCCTGTCGCCAGTGTTGTATAGGCATGGTCCATTTCTTTGCTGCCTGCTGTATAGCCAGATACGAGCCTGTAAAAAAATCTGTGTAAGTTCTCCCGGAACTATTGGTGAGCGTTGATGCGCTCCCCAAATTCTATATCAAAGCGATTCAATGCCTGTCGCCAGTGTTGTATAGGCATGGTCCATTTCT
>NZ_JBMPPJ010000114.1:0-246 GCF_049339865.1 Undibacterium sp. TC9W
TGCCAGTGCCTGCTCTTCAGTCGCAGACTGGTAGATGCGCTTTAAATCGGCGGTAACTTCTTTATAGTCTTTCCAGGAAACATATTTCAGGCTGTTGCGAACCATGTGCACAATGCAGAGCTGAATACGGGTCTGTGGGTATTCGGCAGCAATGGCGTCAGGGAAGCCTTTCAAGCCATCGACACAGGCGATCAGGATATCCTGCACGCCCCGGCTCTTGAGTTCTGTCAGCACGGACAGCCAGAA
>NZ_JBMPPJ010000115.1:0-244 GCF_049339865.1 Undibacterium sp. TC9W
CCAGCTGCGAAGGAAGCACCAGCACCTGTTACGTCAACTGTATCTGCACCTGTGCCGCCATTGATGGTAGTGATACCAGTTGTTGTATTGAAGATACTGACAGAGTTAGTTGCATTTGCCAGGTTCAGAGTCTTGATGTTAGTGATAGTGCCACCTGCTGTACCGTTGCCGATAGCAACAGAAGCTGCATCACCCAGAGTGATCGCATCAGTGTCACCCAGATTACCGTTGACAGTTGTACCAT
>NZ_JBMPPJ010000116.1:0-241 GCF_049339865.1 Undibacterium sp. TC9W
TCCAAATTCTGGAAAGCAGCCTCTGTCCAAGCCGGTGCCGCTTCTTTGAAAGAAGGCAGCCCATTCCGCTTCATCGCTGACTCTGGTATCAAAGCCACAGAACACCATGAAGGCGCGCTGCTCGAACAAATCGATCTGAACACCTGGGTCTCCATGTCCATCCAGCGCGCTGTTGATAAAGTTCAAAGCCGCCTGCAAGACGGCCTGGCTTTCCTGGCGACAGTTGGTTCCACAGCACCGT
>NZ_JBMPPJ010000117.1:0-228 GCF_049339865.1 Undibacterium sp. TC9W
GGTTCAATGCGGCACGCGCTGCGATTAATGCCGCGTATTGGCTGGCGGTGATGACGACTGCTGAATTGGCTGTGATGTTTTCAATACCAGACAATTGCGCGCCAGCCAGGTTGATCGCACCGTAAGTGACCAGTGTATCGTTACCTGTACCCAGGTTGATCGTGTCTGTAACAACGCGAGCAACTGCAGTCGCTGTGGACTGTGCATTCAGGTTCACACCGTTTTCTG
>NZ_JBMPPJ010000118.1:0-228 GCF_049339865.1 Undibacterium sp. TC9W
GGGACAGAGCAGCACGGGCAGCAACCAGAGCAGCGTATTGGGAAGCAGTGATCACAACAGCGGAGTTCGCTGTGATGTTTTCAATACCAGACAATTGTGCACCAGCCAGGTTGATCGCACCGTAAGTGACCAGTGTATCGTTACCTGTACCCAGGTTGATCGTGTCTGTAACAACGCGAGCAACTGCAGTCGCTGTGGACTGTGCATTCAGGTTCACACCGTTTTCTG
>NZ_JBMPPJ010000119.1:0-228 GCF_049339865.1 Undibacterium sp. TC9W
GGGACAGAGCAGCACGGGCAGCAACCAGAGCAGCGTATTGGGAAGCAGTGATCACAACAGCGGAGTTCGCTGTGATGTTTTCAATACCAGACAATTGTGCACCAGCCAGGTTGATCGCACCGTAAGTAACCAGTGTATCGTTACCTGTACCCAGGTTGATCGTGTCTGTAACAACGCGAGCAACTGCAGTCGCTGTGGACTGTGCATTCAGGTTCACACCGTTTTCTG
>NZ_JBMPPJ010000120.1:0-222 GCF_049339865.1 Undibacterium sp. TC9W
CTTTGATACCAGAGTCAGCGATGAAGCGGAATGGGCTGCCTTCTTTCAAAGAAGCGGCACCGGCTTGGACAGAGGCTGCTTTCCAGAATTTGGAACGGGCATCTGTGGCTTGACCGGACAGTTTGACCTGGTCAATGATTTTGGTGATGAGGATGTACCAGCTGCCCATGGACATGATGACCATGATGATGAGGGTGCCTTTGGCAACGAAGTCACCGGTTT
>NZ_JBMPPJ010000121.1:0-219 GCF_049339865.1 Undibacterium sp. TC9W
CTTCTTCGCCGTTGTAGCTGAAGCGGCTTGTGGCGCTCAGTGTACGTGCGTCGATGACGACTGCGCTTTCAACGGCTGTACCAGCTGTGTCAGCTGCATTGTTGGCATCATTGGCTGTGTCGTTGTCGTTGACGATGGCCAGAACACCTGCGTTGTTGTTGGCAGCGATCAGGGCATCTGTCAATGTCAGACGGTAGTTACCTGCACCGTCAACACCGG
>NZ_JBMPPJ010000122.1:0-216 GCF_049339865.1 Undibacterium sp. TC9W
TTTCGATACGGGCAACGTTAGTACCTGCTGTAGAAGCGATACGGTTGATACCGATGCTTTTCAGGCCAGTTGCATCTTGCAAGTCAACTGCAACAACGGCGTTGTTGTTGACGTTTTGTGCATCAGCAGAGCCAGTGAACGTGAAGTTCGCTGTCTGGATGTTTTTGAGCGTTGGGGTGATGATTGGCGCGCCGTTGTCATTGGAGTTACCCAGTG
>NZ_JBMPPJ010000123.1:0-203 GCF_049339865.1 Undibacterium sp. TC9W
CTGGACGTGACTCTGGCCCGTGGCGCCAACTTCCTGAGCCTGGGTGCTGGTAATGACCGCGTGGTATTGCTGGGTAACTATGTTGCCGGTACTTACAACGTGACAGAAAACGGTGTGAACCTGAATGCACAGTCCACAGCGACTGCAGTTGCTCGCGTTGTTACAGACACGATCAACCTGGGTACAGGTAACGATACACTGGT
>NZ_JBMPPJ010000124.1:0-201 GCF_049339865.1 Undibacterium sp. TC9W
CTATTCGCACTGTCTTCGTCGCTACGCCTTGTCAGGACAATTTTTCGCCAGCCCTGTTTAGTCATTCAAAAAACTAGTTCCGTGGTGGCGGTTCAATTACAAAGCCGACCTTGGCGATACCGGCACGTTGTGCCGTCAGGATACTTTTGCCAATAAACTCATAGCGGGTATTCTGATCTCCACGGATATGCAACTCCGGTT